>JAHOYZ010000012.1 GCA_019038695.1 Candidatus Zixiibacteriota bacterium | reverse complement strand
GAGGGTGTTCATGTGGTTTCTAAAACCTTTGCCGGTGTCACCCAACTGGTTCTCCGTCGGGGATTTAACATTCTCTATGGTGATGAGCCCGGTGGTCGCCGCGCGCATACCCATCTTGTGCTGAAGCGTACGGGAGCTCCATCCCGGAGTATCTGTCTCAACGATAATGGTTGAGATTCTCTTGCGGGTCGCCTTGGCATCTCCGATCACGCAGAACAGCACCGCCAAGTCGCATACATCACCATGCATGATGAAAATCTTCTCGCCGTTGATAACGAAATAATCACCATCGGCGATCGCCAGGGTTTTCTGATTGGAGGCGTCAGAGCCGGCATTGCGCTCGGTCAGTACGAACGACGGAATTATCTCGCCGGAAGCACATTTGGATACGTATTTCTTCTTCTGCTCTTCGGTACCGAAGGTGTAGATAGGATACGTTGCCAGCTGCGGTATGGCGGCCATCAATCCGGTTGGCGCGTCCCAATAGGTGAGTTCCTCGATCATCGTTGCATACTCAAGGCTAGAGTATCCACCACCACCGTATTCCTTGGGCATAGCGAAACCGACATATCCGGCCTTAGCCAGCTTCTGGTAGTGTTCATGGGAGAACGATTCTTCTCTGCGATCCAATTCCTCACAAACTGGAAGAACTTCCTTTTCGGCAAATTCCCTCACCTGATCGCGAATTGGTTGCTGTCTATCATCAATGTTATAGGTCATCTCTTCCTCCCAACAATTGGAGACTATATTTCGTCGTGTCTGTTGCTACTAACGAGAACATGAGGTTACTCGTTGTCTATGATAGTCTGCCAAAAGCCTCATGGTTCCCTCAGTGGAGAAGAATAGGTGCTGGCTTACGCAAAATCAACCCCTTTCTTCGGTCCTGCCCATGCGGCCCTCACTCCGGGGACAGAACGGGTACAGGAAGGTCCTTGAGGTACCCCGACTATGACTATCCACGCAGTCAAAAGCAGTCCCGATCCCGCCCGAATGACATGTGGGAAACCCGTATGTTCCTTCGTCAGACGAAGAGAGGAATTGTGTCGGAAATCTGAGACTGTCTTATTATACTTGGCCCCATGGTTAAGCGGCACAAGAACGCCCCTGAGCAGATTGATATCAACGATGACTACTGCAAGGGATGTGACATCTGCATAGACATTGTGTCCGACGGATGTTTTCGACAAATCCTGAGAACTGAATCGAGGAGGCTACTATGTCCCGATTGTAGCCAGAGTGGAGGATTGCACGGGATGCAGACTTTGCGATTTTAAATCCCTGATGTCTACCAATTCCATCACTCCGGCATGGTTGAAGGATAACAAGTTACGGGGTTCTGCGCAAGGCTGAAAAGCGGCCTTGTGACCTTATCATTCCTTATCCATCAACGAGTTACGTATTCCAGTCAAAGATCCCTGGGACTATAGTCCCGCCGAACTACCCCACAGTACAAATTGATCCAAATAGATACCATGTGGAATTGAGTTTGACAGAGAGCAACGGTTCTTAACCTACTTCACTTGAATTCAGAAAGACTAGTTTCAGTCTTCCTGTCCTCGCTCCTAACATAACTAATAATTGTGTTGCCTGCTCGTAACCTATTGAGGGACAACAGCGGACAAGAGTTTCAAATCCTCTCACACCAATAATTTCTAACCTCCCCTATATTATAGCATTAACTACGAATCTTTTCGGGCACAGAATAGTTGCCTAGGTTATTTCACTAATGTCAGATGGCATCTGAAGGCAATAGGTGGTAAAACAGCATTGAAAAAAGCACAGCCATTGAGGGAGTACGATCATCACCATTCAGGTATCCGTTGTATTTCCGGTAAGCTATATGTTGCGTGGCCCGAGGCTGTAAGAAGGTTGGAAAATCCGAACCGCGCAAGTACGCATCGTTCAATGTTATTCCCACCTCTCTCGGCAAGTTCATACAGGATTAGGGTTGGAAGTTTGAACACTGCCAGCTATAATGATAGCCAAATGCTGATTAAAAACGTTTCAATAACCTGAGAATGCAAGATGTCCAATACTTCCACACCTGAGCTACCTCTAACAGATTACCGTGTTCTCGACCTGTCCCGGATTCTGGCCGGTCCTTATTGTACGATGATTCTCGGGGATCAGGGGGCCGAGGTCATAAAAGTCGAGCGCCCTGGCTCCGGTGATGATACTCGTACCTGGGGACCACCGTTCTCCGGTGGCGAGAGCGCTTACTATCTCTGTTGTAACCGTAACAAAAAGTCAATTGTCGTCGATCTCAAGAATCCGGCCGGACTGGACTTGATTCGCGAACTGGCCTGTGTTTCCGATGTCTTTGTAGAAAATTTCACACCCGGGTTGACGAAGCACTTTGGTCTGGATTACGAAACCCTTCGAAAACTGAATCCACGTCTGGTCTATGCTTCGATTACTGCCTACGGTCAGGATGGGCCTTACCGTGACAGACCCGGATATGACATGGTTCTCTCAGCGGCTGGCGGTCTGATGTATATTACCGGCGAGCAGGAAGGCAATCCCTGCAAGGTCGGGGTAGCCATCACCGATGTACTCACAGGCGTCTACACGTCTGGGGCAATCACATCCGCCCTGTTATGGCGTGAACGCTCTGGTCGTGGGCAACATCTGGATATCAGCCTGCTTGATGTCCAGGTTTCCGGCCTAGCCAATATTGCCAGCAACTATCTGGTCGCCAATAAAGAAGCCAGACGTTGGGGCACTGCACACGAATCAATTATCCCCTATCAGGTTTTTCAGACCAAGGATCGGCCGATCGCCATTGCAGTGGCAAACCAGAAAATGTGGATCAATTTCTGCAAGCTGATAGGCAAAGAAGACTGGCTGACAGATCCACACTTTGAGTCCAACCCTAAGCGCGTTGAAAATCGCTCGGTGCTCCTGCCCCTGATCGAAGAATTGTTTGCGCAAAAAACGTGTGACACGTGGATGGACCTGCTGGTTGGCGCAGCAATTCCGTGCGGACCAGTTAATGACATGGAGCATCTGTTCGCTGACCCGCAGATACAACACCGCGGCATGATTACCGAAGTACCTCACCCTACGATAGGTACGCTCCGGCTGACCGGGATACCAATCAAGTACTCCGAGACGCCGGGAGAGGTGCGTCTCCCCCCACCGTTACTGGGTGAACACACTGATGAAATTCTTACAGCAACACTGGACTATTCTTCGGATAAGATAGAGGAACTGAGAACGCAGGGTGCAATAGCGTCGCGGGATTGATAAGACCAGCCTGTTGCTTACAAAGCGAATTAGCGCAAAGTTCGCTGAATACCCAATCCGTTGCCCATCTCCGAGGCAAACCTCTTCATCACTTGCCCATTCCGATCACACGACCAGGATGCGCAAACACCGTGGCACGAGTATCGCGCACAAAAGCGCAGAGCGTGATACCGCAGGTAAGGGCCACATCAATCGCCATCGAAGTGGGAGCTGAAACAGCCGTGATCATTTCAATCCCGGCCCGCGCACACTTAAGCACCATCTCCAGACTGAGGCGACTTGTGAGGGTCACTCCTCGACCGGCCACCGGAATATTCGCCAGCAGGCACTTGCCTATCGCTTTGTCCAGAGCATTGTGACGACCTATATCCTCGGCCCAAGCGAGTATCGTTCCGTTATGGTCAAACACTGCAGCGCCATGTGTTCCGCCACTTGCCTTGAATAGGCACTGTTTTTCACTGAGAACATTGTGCACTGAACGCAGCAAACCTGTCTCAATTCTCAAGGTTTCACCAACGGCCGGAAGTGCTCTGATGCGTTCGGAAAGACTCTTGCTCCCGCACGCGCCGCAGGATGATACGATCAGCAGATTGCGGTCAGTGTCATCGGATCGCGGAACCTGGCCGCTGAGACGAATCCGGATGATGTTGGGATCATCGTTGCACCTCCTGAGAACACTGACATCCTGCATTCCATCGATCACACCCTCAGAGAACAGGAAGCCAGCCGCAAGGGCCTGGCTATCGGTCGGGGTACACAATAACGTATAGGTCTCAACGTTGTCCACGTCGATCGTCACCGCCGCTTCTTTGATCACACAAACGTCTTCTCCCTCAGGCGGTTTTGCGGCATCAACTGTTGAGATACGATTCGCACGCACGTACTTCAGAGCTTCGAGATGTTTTTTCGGTTTATCCATGATTTGTCACCGTGATCGCATTGCATTACCAAGATCAGCCAGAAACGATGTAAACTTATGTGACCGATCTCACTGTGGCGGCAGCAGGCCGATGCCTGGCTTCGGTTCTTTGTGCCGATGAATCCGGCGGAATTGAAATCCTGCCATGTTAAGTGTCGGCAATACCCCGCAGATCAGAACCGCGTGCCTCAGAATCAGACCACCTACCAAACCGAGTAGCGCACCAACCGCAGCCACCCCACCAAGTCCGGTGACCGAGCGATAGACGACCACCATCAGAACCAGCGGCACCAGCAGACCAAGAACAAAGTACCCGAAAACGAACATGCGTTTGCGCAAAATACGCTCGGCCGATTCTCTCGAGTCAGGTTGCCGATAGGCTGCTTGCAGGAAGAACAAGATAGCCAGAACTTCCAGAACCACCAGACCGGCAGCTTCCGCCGCCATGACCCGCAGAGGTTCCAGAGTGGCAGCCATGTTGCCGTACAACGTCATACCGAGCATGATCGCAAAATGGCCGGTCACCGTTGCCGAGATTACGAAGACTACGGGAACAACCCCCGAACGCCAGAACGGTATGCCCTTGGAAGCGCTTAGTAAGATGCCAGTGTAGGCCATAGTTCCGACAGCAAACACGATTCCCGCGGCGGCGATGATGTCAATTATGGTCTTGCCGCCGGCCGTTGCTCCAATATTTGTGAACTGATGTATAATCAGGTGCAGCAGCGACAGAACCAGGAACACGGAAATGATCAACGTACCACGAGCGATCCAGGAAGTCCCCGGTTTCATGGCCGCCAGAATAGCCCGACTCGGTGAGCCTAAATCCGCAAGGAGGAACAGGGTCCCTATCATAAGGGTGGGGAATGCGATCCACAATCCTACCGTCGTGGACAACTCCAACTCCGCTCCCAAAAAGCTATTGATGGCCGCGATAGTATAAGCACCGCCGCCGACACCTCCGAGAAACAGGTAAATGGCAATGAGCCAACCCCAATCGGACTGTAACTGACCATTGACTTTTGGATCCATATCAAAATCTCCCGGCTGAGTATCTATTGTAAACGGCCATTACCTCGGAAAGAGGTAGTAGACCTTGGGCTTATTGCCGAATTCCGGATTCAGTACTTGTCCTCGTTCCTTTTTAATCAGAATGGACGCATCGCTATCGACGTCGTCAAGATCTCCGAAGGTCCGGGCTTTGGCCGGACAGGCCTCCACGCACGAAGGCAGTCGGCCCTCGGCGAGCCGGTCAAGACAGAAATCGCACTTCGTTGCTACGCCGACGCCCGACTTTTCCTCCCACGCCTTCTTCTGGAATTCCTCCAACGGTGAGAGCGGGAGTCCGTCGGGGAAATAACTCTCCCATTTATCCACGCTATACCGCGAGCCGTAGGGACAGGCCATTGTGCAATACTTACAGCCCATGCACTTTTCTTTTTCCACGATCACGATCCCGTCGTCCCGTTTCTGAGTAGCACCGGTTGGGCACACCTCCATACACGACGGCTCCTCGCATTGCATGCAGAGCACGGGAAGAGCCTGTCGGACGACGGCGGGATAAGTACCCACTTCGCCGGCGAGAACCCGAGCCCAAAAAACTCCCGGCGGTGTGTGATTAGACGTCTTGCAGGCCATACTGCAGGCGTAACACCCATAGCATCTCTTGAGATCGATGACCATTCCGTACCGTGGCATTGTTATCTCCGTTCGTAACTGTTCTGCGACGTTCTGATTCATCGTTCGACTACTCATCAGCCTTGTAGATTTTCACTCGGGCACATATGTCCTGGTTAAAGGTGAGCGGATCGGTATGCTCCAAATCCATCTCGACTAAGTCATTGAAAAACGTCCCTTTACCCTTGGCAATGGGCATGTACTTGCCCCAGTGGCCGGCGACCGCGGCTATTGCCAAATGGTGAGGTTCGATTCCCTCGGAGAGGGAGACCCAGCCCTTAACCTTATGGCCTTCCGGATTCTCCAGCCAGACCTTGTCGCCATCGACAATCCCCTTTTCCTTAGCCGTATCCACATGCATCTGCACCGCATAGACGTTGGGATCCTCCTGCCCGCATTCGTCGAGATAAGGATTCTGCTGCGTCATTGAGTTGCAGTGCATGACCGCACGCCAATAGAAGGTGTTCATGTCATACTCGGGATCGTCCTCGGTGTGGGTCGGGCATGGATACCAATCCGCCAGCGCCTTGAAGCGAGACCAGTCGAAGTCGAAGAAGTCTTTCCCGTTGTACTTGTTCCACAGCTTGTCTATTTGTTCGCCGGAGTCGATGAAGTACTCGAAGTAGATGGGCACCCGCGAGGGATTAAACCACTTCCAATAAACATCCTCCTTCTTTTTGGGCCAGGTGAAGACACCCTTTTTCCGTACATGCTCCAGCCCGTGCTCTTCGCCAAACCGAGACTTGAGCAACCGATCAGTGATGTCCTCCCAGGAGTGATGGACGCTGCCATCTTCGACCAGTTTGTATTTTTCCTCCATGTCGCCGCCGTAGCGAACGCCAATCGAATCGTTGAGTCCCTTGTAGAATTTCCCATGTATGTCGAGACGCTCGCAGATATCCAGCATGACCTGATTGAAGTCACGACGTTCGTGCAGCGGCTCTATGACTGGCTGCCGGATAGTCCAGCCCCAGTCGTCCTCTCCCTGCGGATGTGAGAAAGTCGACGGGAAGCTAACAGCCGGCGTGAATCGCTCAAGGAAACAGGTGTCGGGTAACACAATATCAGCCACTGCTTCCTCGAATTCGGTGATGTAAAGTTGGAATGAAAAGATGAAATTGAACTTCTTGAGGAAGTTCTCCGTAACCGCCTCCGAATTGCCCATCGTCATTACCGAGTTGGAGCCAAAGTTGAGCATGACATCGGGTTTATATGGGATGTCAAAGCGTTCGAGCATCTCAAACCAGCGGGGGCTGGTAATAGTGAAGGCATTGTAGATTGACGTCGGAAACATGTCGTGCAAATCCAACCGAGTAGGTGGCGCCGGCTTACGCATCGGATAGGGCTTGTGGTCATAAACCCAGGCCCCGGCCACCAGTAATCCATCCGGACACGGGTAAGGAATCTGATGGGGCTTGCCGGTTCCCTCATAACCGCTACAGACCGCCGCTCCCAGGCCAAGCGCTGAGCCCCAGGTGTCGGCCGCACCAACCATGTGGTTGACCATATCAATGGAAAGACACGTCCAGCCGGAGTTTGTATGGCCCTGAGCGCCACGGAAGAAGTGGGTCGCTACCGGCCGGCTGGGGATCTTCTTGGGTCCGTTGCTGGTCTGGATGGTCACCGTTGATCCGATCTCGGCCGCCTCACCGAACTCCTTAGCAATGCGACTGACAGTGGCCGCTGGGACCCAGGTAATCTTCTCTACATACTCCGGTGTGTATTTTTTGACGTGCTCCTTCAACAGTTCGAAGGACGGAGTGCAGTCTGTACCGTCGACCGAGTAAGTGCCGGTGAGAGCAACCTCGTGGGCTTCATCTTCATACTCGACGCGCGTCACGGATGGGTCGTTGTGAACCTTGGTGCAGTTGTCGACCAAGTCCCATACGAGCGGATTATTGGTCTCAGGGTCACGCATGTAGCGCCCATCGGACGGACGAATCAAGTACGGGCCGTTGGTCTTATACATCAAATATTCGGCGTCGTAGATACCATGCTCGTTGAGGAGTGAGTTGACCAGTCCCAGAGCCAGAGCGCCGTCGGTGCCCACTCGAATCGGCACCCACTCGTGAGCTTTGGATGCCTGAGAACTCTGGAAGGGATCAAAGACGACGTTTTTGAAACCACGCACGCGTGCATCAGCAACTTGGGTGGCATTCTGGACAGCCACATGGCCGGCACCATGCCCTTTTGAGCAACCGAAATTCAGGGCGTAGTTGCAATGCGCAAAGTCGGGAATAATCGACCACGAAACATGCATGATACCGTTCATGAAGTGAGCACCGTTGCCGCAATGCAATCCGCCACCCGATACCCAGTAATTGGGTGTACCGAAGCCTTTCATGAAGCCGATGACGCCGAAGCGAATTTCCGAAGCCTGGGTGGTTGTCGCCTGGAAGAACGCTCCTCGCGGGTCCCGCTCGTGGCATTCTTTCAGTTTCTTGGTTATCGTGTCGAGTGCCTCTTCCCATGAGATCCGCTCAAACTTAGGATCGACATTGAGACCCTTCTCGGGGTTGGTTCGCTTCAGAGGGTAGTTGACTCGATAGGGATCGTACAATAACTGTGGGGCAGCAAGCCCCTTGACACAGATATGACCCCGCCCGGTTGGGGCCTCCGGGTTCCCGGCTAATTCGGTAATAATGCCATTCTGACGGCGGGCTTTGATGCCGCACATGCAATAACATTGTCCACAACTGGTCGGGATCCAAACATCTTCTTTGATTTGAGTGCTGGGTGATACGGTCATCTATCGACTCCTGCTTCGAGATTTCTGCTCCGGCAATTATCCGACGAACATGAAAGCACCAATATAGGCTCCAAATTCACAAGGTCAAACGATTTTTCCGACGTTGTCAGTTGGCTATCTCTACTATCTGAAAGAAATCCTAATCAATCTATGAGGTTCATCTAGTTCTCCACACGGAGCATTGGCCAGTTATAAGTAACACTGTAAACACAAAGGATTGTGGTCCACACCTGCAGAGACTTTCGATCATCGATACAAACCGGTGGTCCCATTGGCTAGCCCCGCGAGAACCAAGATCACTTCAATATCCATCCCGGTGGTCAGTGTTATTGCTAATATCAACGGAACGAAAGTGCCCAAATCCCCCAGGCTTCCGGATACCTCCATCAGCGAGAAGCGCATGCCCGCGATATTCTCGCGGATGCAACGATCAGCGTCAGGGGATTCATTGCTAGTGGAGGGGGGCGTGGTGCTGGCTAAATTCTTAAAATGTGATCCCAAAGTATGATCTCGACCCTCACCTCTTCTGAGTTTTCGTCTGTGGCCGACTGAAATACCAACCCATCAGTCCCCATTAGCGCGGTTAGGGCAGCCGACGACCTCTTCGGCGAAAAAGTTGCTACCATCTGTCCAGCTTCCTCTCTTATAAAACCGGGCCAGATGAGCTTTCTTCCCGATTTCCAGATGGCCTCCGGCGCTAGCCTTGCCGGTTTCAGGCGTAAGCGGTAGTCCTCAAATCCAATCATTTTTCTCAATGCCAAAATCAGGAAGACGGAGCAGGTGACGGCTGTCGACAATGGATTTCCCGGCAGACCAAACAGCAGCTGGCTGTCGCGGGTAGCGAAGTAAACCGGTTTGCCCGGCTTAATAGCCACCTTGTGAAAGACTCTCTTCCAACCGATCGCCTCGGCCATATCCACCACCAGGTCACGCTCTCCGGCCGAAACTCCTCCAGTAGTGACGATAATATCATGCGATGAGTCCAGTGCTCGTGCGAGCTCCTTTTCGCGGTCTCGTACTCCACACACCCGATCAATCCGCTCGCAGAAGGGTGAAACCAGCGCGTGTATAGTGAATGTGTTTGAATCGTATATCTTGCCCTGTACGAGTTCATCGCCCGGATTCAAAAGTTCGTCTCCGGTGCCCAGAATCAAAATCGACGGACGGCGGTATGTAGAAACTGTTCGCTTGCCAATCGTAGCAAGGACTCCGATATCCAACGCTCCCATCGCGGTTCCCTCAGAATACAGTTTCTGTCCCAATTTGATGTCCTCACCAGCCTGGCGGACATTTGATCCGGCAGCTATGGAACGACAAAAAGTCACTTGGTGGTCATCATAATCGGTATCTTCGAACGGAACTACAGCGTCACATTCCGTCGGCACCATAGCACCGGTCATCACTTTAGCCACTGTTGACATCGCAGGTTGAGTAACTGTCCTGTCACCAGCAAAAGTAGTTGAACCGATAGACATGGTTAACGGCTGGCTTTCCGAGCAATCCAACAGCCACTCGGAACGAACAGCAAAACCATCCATTGCTGAATTCCGAAAAGGTGAAACATCCATGGGAGACGTAATATCCTCAGCCAGAACACAGCCAATCGCAGCTTCAATCAAACGATCTTCACTACCGAGACACCTGGTATGAACCAATATCTGGTCGCAAGCCTGATCGAATTCAATCATGCTCTCATAGCTCCGTAGCGCAATCGATCTTCTCCCCCGAGATTAATCGAAGGGGATGCCCCAGGGTTGGTTTGAGGAATGACAGTATCTCCCCCACCGCTTTCGGTGAGCCGGGCAGATTTATTATGAGCGATTTCCTTCCAATACCCGATATGCCTCGGGAATACGCCGCGTGAGGAGATTTCTGTGCGCTGAAAGAACGGATTGCTTCGTCGATTCCCGGCGTTCGCCTCTCCAAGAACGGTGTCGTAGCCTCGGGAGTTCTGTCGCGAGGACTACATCCGGTACCACCGGCGGTAAACACAAGGCTGTACTCCTTGTCGATCATTTCGCGTAAGACCAACTGAACAGCTTTGATGTCATCAGGCACAACAGCAGTATGGACCAGGCTGAATTGGTCGTCGTTCAAGTGATCTCTGAACACCGGAATACAAGTATCCTCGCGCTCGCCGCTCGCAGCTCGATCAGAAACGATTATGATACCGACATCATGCACTGCGCGGTTCCCATCTAATCGTGTCGCCGACACGGACCGTGCCTCCAGCAACGATTCGAGCAAACAAACCGATGCGCGGCATAATACAATCCCCAACCGCTTCCTTGATATAGCATCCATCGTGACACTTCTTGCCAATCTGGGTAATCACCAGCTTCACCGAAGCACCGATACTGAGTCGATCACCAATGGACACCGACGACATATCAAGTCCGCAAGTGGTGATATTCTCCGCAAAATCACCCGGCTTGATCTGAGGAATGTGTTCACGAACCTCGGCGAATGCCTCGAACGGCAGCAGCGATATCTGACGTTCAGAACCTCCATGGGCGTCACCCACAATACCAAAATTCTCAGCCAACATTGCCGATTCAACATTCTCTTTTTTTTGTCCGGTTTCAGAGGACACAGACATGGCATGGATTTCACCGGACATAGTCACCGGACCTTCCTCCTGATTTCTTCACCAGGTAAACATGGGCGATCTCAATATCGCGCTGAACCGCTTTCAGCATGTCGTAAATCGTCAGAGCCGCTACCGAACAAGCAGTCAGCGCCTCCATTTCTACTCCGGTTCGCGCAAAACATTCAGCGGTCGCCGATACTCTTACCGAGTTATCCTCACTGTCGAGACTAAAGGTGATTTCCACACGATCCAGGGGAACCTGATGACAGAGCGGAATCAACTCCGAGGTTTTCTTGGCCGCTCCAATCCCCGCCAACTGAGCGACCGTCAACACATCTCCTTTGGTAGCCCAATTGTCACGAAGCACCTCGAATGCCTCACTGTTCAGTTTGACGAGTGATTCGGCTGTGGCCATTCGACGAGTCATGTCCTTTGATGATACATCGACCATTCTCGCATTTCCGTCTGAATCTATGTGACTTGGATTCACAATGACTATCCTCCCAGCGTAGAAAATGACGGCAACTCACTTGGTCTATCAACGGCTCCTCGACAACCGCCAAAGCGCTTGAGCTCAACCAATTTCTTCAATTCGGCATCGGCCTTGCGAGGCCCCGCTACCATCACATCATAAAGGTTAAAGGCTTGCGAATCAAAGAGACATGCGTACAGCATGCCGTCGGCGGCCAATCTCAAACGGTCGCAGCCGCTGCAAAACGGATGACTGATCGGGCTGATAAACCCAACTCTGATGCTCAGGTCCAGGGTGGAGTAGTATCGCGTAGCACTGGAGGGACTGATCAATGACGGTTTCAGATTCCATGGCAGACGCCCGCGGATTTCATCACCCGAGATGAACCGGGGGTCACCAGGAGCACTGAATCGATTAGGCATATACTCGATGAACCGAATGTCGAGCCCTCGGTCGTTGGCGAACCTGATGAGGTCGGACACTTCATGGTCATTGGTTCCGCGTACCAAGACGCAGTTCAATTTGACCAGTCCAATATAGCTTGCGGCGGTTTCTATCCCGTGAACGACGTTGTCTAACTGATCCCGGCCGGTTATGGACTGAAACCTTACACGATCAAGGGTGTCGAGGCTGATGTTGGCCGAATCGAGACCGGCCGAAGCCAATGACGGTGCAAGGTCCCCGAGGAGAACACCGTTAGTGGTTATCGCCGTATGAACGCCGGAGTCCATCGCTTTCACTTGGGCCACGACTGCTGCCAAATCCTTGTGGAGGGTTGGCTCTCCTCCGGTGAAACGAACCTTTCGAATTCCGGCCCGGAGGAGAAACTCAATTGCTGAATTCAACCGGTCGGAATCGGCTATCAGAGCCGGCTCTGACTGACCTTCCGGACGGCAGTAAGTACAATTGAGGTTGCATCCCGATAGCAACGACACGCGCAGATAGCGGGGTGTGGTACAGGCAGTCACTACTGAGCCTCCTTGCCACTATTGAGGATAGTGTCGATTACGAACGAACCCAGAGCTCTGAAGTCATCCGGCTCAAAATGTTTGTCTACCTTGTCAACCCGCTCAGGGCCGATAGTAGCAACAATGTTGTTCGGTAGTGGTCTCTCCATGTCGGCGAGTTCTCTCGTCACCAACACCTTGGCCCGATCCGACCGGCGCTCACCTTCAACCAGCCAGATGTCAAATTGATTGTCAGTCAGTTCTTGTATCCGGGTCCACTCAAGCGTGTCGGGCCTTGCGAAAACTGCCACTTCTTCCTCGCTTACAATGACCGTCAGAGTGGCCCCGGCTTCACGGTGGCGATAACTATCCTTACCCGGGGTGTCGAATCGGTGAGAATGCGAAGTGTGTTTCACTGTTGCTGTTCGCACTCCGTTTTTCTCCAGATTGCATACGAGTTTCTCAACCACGGTAGTCTTTCCGGAGTTCTTGGCTCCGACAATTCCAAGTTCAAGCATCGTAATCCCTCACCGAAGCCAGATCCTCCGGAGTATTGATATTTCTCCACTGGTCCTGAGGCAAGACGATTGAGTCAGTATCCATTTGTCTGACAGCATCAGTCATGCCGAATCTACCCTGATTGGCCCTTGCATACAGAACAGTAAGCGCCGACTTGTGGTAGATGCCGCAGAGAGGTTGAATACCTAACGGCTCCATCAGCCCGAAGTACTGCTGGCCCCGATACTGCGAAACCAACAACGCGATTACTTCGGCTCTGAGATCAAACAGATCGGCCGCGGTCACAAAACAACTCTCTGCCCGGCAATCCTCTACAGCAGCGATTACGCCGGCCATCGGTCCGGCCGCACTCGGGCTGTCCAGAACAACCGGAAAACTCAATTCTGACAATTTGCCGACCTTTGGCGCCACCAGCTTGACCTGATCCAGAACAGCCGCACATTTCGTGGTCGTATGTTCCAGAAGAGTCACACCGTCGATAATCAACGACAATTTGTCGGTTCCTATCCGACTACTTCGTCCGCCAGCGAGCACATACGCAATTTCGATTCTTCCAGCCATAAAAAAAACCACTACCGGTTGGCAGCGGATCACCGCTTACATCGTTCTCCTTTGCCAAACCGGGCAGGTCGGAAGATTGCTCCTCCGGCCGTAGAGTCCCTGCTGACCACTGGGGCCCTGCAGGGTTCGGAGAATATCTTATTCTGTACTTCCTCGTAACACCAAGTCTATTGTGACCTGATCGCTCCTAACGTAAGAAACAAGCGCCTGTTGTCAATAGATTTTCAATAGCTTCCTCTTTTTTGACGAATTGTTATTCTTCGCATGCCGGTAAATATGTACTCACATAAATCGAATTTTAGTTTCAATTACAGATTCTCTATCTTGTGATCAGTTGATGAGGTTGAAGATAACGATGGGGGAAACTCTGTTGTAGAAAATATAAGGTGATTCCCAAACAGCGGCAAGGCATTTTAGCATGAATTTACCCAAAGAACTGAAATTTGAGCAATTAACAGTTGAACAGAAATATTATCGTGCTGTACCCGACTATATGAAACGGCGTGCAGTCTTTATGAAGCTATCTAGGAAAGATTCGGTGAGGATGGTCTTGTTCTGATTCGGGACGTTAGCAGAAAGTTCGGTACCAGCATTGGAGATAATACAAATAAGCGGCATGAATATGAAGGGTGTTGCCCAAGTTGGGAAATATATCCTAAAAGTATTCGATATGATAAGCGATGATTGGAAAGTCAGTGAATTTTCTGAAAATCGACTGGTTATCACAGTGAATCGATGCCCGTATCCGTTCAAGAATGATCAAATTTGTCAGGCTAATACTTGTATGGAAAAAGCTCTTATTGCAACTCTGGATAGTAACCTTGAATATCGTATTGGTCAATCCATCCCGAAAGTTGACCTGTACTGTGAACATATTCCGTGTGTGAAGACTGACCACGATTGAAACTAAATCATTCGACCAATGGGATCACATGGTTTTTGTTCCTCCCGAAAGATGGAGACTGTATTATGTCGTATCTACTGCAAATAACGAAAGCATGAAGTTACTCGTAGCCATTATGGGTCCGCGACAAGTCTCATGACTCCCTCAGGGATGAAGAATGTTGCTGGCTGCCGCAAAATCAATCCCTTTCTCCGACCCTTTCCTGCCCGAATAACGTGCAAAAAAGCCTTTATGTTCCACTGTCGAATAATGAACGAAAAATGTTGGAAATTGTCGATTTTCCAATTATACTCTCCAACATGTCAAAGCCGAAAAAACATGCCCCGGAGAAGATTGAGATCAATGGTGACTATTGTAAGGGGTGTGATATCTGTATCGAGTTCTGCCCGACCAACGTTTTTGAGCCATCCAGCGAGTTGAATCGACGAGGCTACTATGTTCCCATCGTGGCCAGAGTAGAGGATTGCACGGGATGCAAACTGTGTGACTTGATGTGTCCCGAGATGGCTATCGTCATTACCGAAAGTAAATCATTCTCCAACGTGCAGAAGTAGGCAAGCAATGGCCCTGGACGATAACAAGAGGCGCTATCTCGAACACCTGGCTGGAGAGACCTTCTTTATGCTGGGCGACGAAGCTTGTGCCTATGGTGCACTTTTTGCCGGTTGCGATTTTTTTGCGGGCTACCCAATAACACCGGCCAGCGAAGTGGCTGAGTTGATGGCTAAGGAACTGCCCAAGTCGGGCGGGATATACATTCAGATGGAAGATGAACTGGCTTCGATGGCTGCCATTGTAGGAGCTTCCTGGACCGGATCACGCACTATGACGGCTACCAGTGGACCCGGTTTCTCGCTCATGCAAGAGAATCTCGGATACGCTATCATGACCGAAACACCCTGCGTGATCGTAGACGTGCAGAGGTCCGGTCCTTCGACAGGTCAGGCCACAAAACCGGCCCAGGGAGATGTCATGCAGGCCCGATGGGGTACGCATGGCGATCACAACATCATCGCATTGGCCCCCAATTCCGGGCAGGAGTGTTTCGACCTCATGTTGGATTGTTTTGACCTCTCCGACACCTACCGCACTCCGGTGATCATGTTGATGGATGGTGAGATAGGACATTTCCGAGAGAGTGTTAGTATGCCACCGGTGGCTGCGATTAAGCATGTTACAAGAAAGAGGGCAAAATCCGCAGCGGACGTTTTCGGTGGTGATGAACTGGTGCCCGGCATGATTCACTATGGTGAGGGCCACAATATACATGTGACGGGATCGACCCACTTGTCCACAGGTATGAGAGATGTATCGACTGACCATGTCCATAATAAGCTGGTCAGGAGAATCTGTCGGAAGATCGAAGCCAACCGCGAGCAAATTGTCAAGGTAGCTGAAGATATTACTGCTGGTGGCAAGGCACGTGTTGGAGTCATATCATATGGTGCCACGTCGCGACCCGCCCTTGGCGCGGTGAAGGAAGTTCGCGATCAGGGGAAAGACGTAGACTTCTTGAGACTTATCACTATCTGGCCATTTGCCCGGAAACAGGTTACCGAATTCGCCCGCGATCTGGATGTTATCCTGGTTCCCGAAATGAACCTGGGCCAGATGTCGAGAGAGATCGAGAGATTTGTTGGCTGTGAAGTTGTATCGCTGTCCAAGATAGGCGGTGTTCCCCACTCGGTCACCGAAATCACTCAGGCGATCTTGGAGAGGATAGAATGAGCACACCCAGACACCGGCTCATGGACTTCGTTCGGGAAGAAATCATGCCGCACCGGTTTTGCACCGGATGTGGCTGCGGAACGGTTCTCAACGTGTTTATCAATGCCGTTGAAGCTCTCGAACTTGACAGGACGAAGATGGTCTGTGTCTCGGGGATAGGTTGCTCAGCCTGGATTCCCAGCCCGTATTTCAAGGCGGACACACTTCACACTACCCACGGTCGCCCCATTGCCTTTGCCACCGGCGTCAAAGTCATGCGCCCCGATCTCAAAGTTGTGGTGATTGCCGGAGATGGTGATGTTTCGGGGATCGGCGGTAATCATCTGATTCATGCCGCCCGCCGCAACATAGATTTGACCGTCATTATGGTGAACAATATGATCTACGGGATGACCGGTGGTCAGGTTGCCCCTACTACACCCACTGGGGTGAAGACAACAACCACTCCTTATGGTAATATCGAACCTCCCTTCAATGTGGCTGATCTGGTAATGGCGGCGGGGGCCAGCTACGTTTCCCGCTGGACGACCTACCATGTCTTCCAATTGATGAAAGCCATGAAAGACGCTCTGTCCACCGAAGGTTTCAGTTTCGTCGAGATCATGTCGCAGTGTCCCGACAACTATGGTCGCCGTATCGGTGTTCGCACCGGAGTGGAATTTCTAAAACGATTCAAGGAACAGTCGGTTCGGGTGGGGAAATCACGCGACATGTCTGAGGAGGAGCTTAAGGGCAAGTTCGTCATTGGCAATCTGTGTAACAAGGAGCGACCCGAGTATGTCTCCCAACTTCACAAAGTGACCGATGACCAAGTCAGGCAGTTGGCCGAGGAGACAGCCTGATGATTATTAGGTTTGTCGGCTTTGGTGGCCAGGGGATTGTCCTCTCAAGTTATATCTTGGGCCAGTCTGCTGTCTTCGACGGAAAAAAAGCCATCCAGAACCAATCCTACGGGAGCGAATCGAGGGGTGGCGAGTGTAGAGGGGACGTGATTATCTCTGAGGATGAAATTCACGAACTCGAACCCACCAGTTACGATGTACTAGTCGCCATGACCCAGCCGGGCTATGATAAGTTCATCTCTTCCCTCAGGCCGGGTGGCACCTTGATTATTGATCAGGATATGGTGGAAGCTGACAGCGATCTCGCCCCCACCGATATCAAGAAATGTGGTATCAGTGCTACTGACATTGCTCACACCAAATTCGGCCGGAAGATTATGGCCAACATGGTAATCCTCGGATACATGAACACGCTGTTGAACTTGGTTTCTGCCGACGCACTGAAAAGGGCTATCACAAAGAATGTCCCCAAAGGCACGGAAGAGTTTAATCTAAATGCCATGCTTGAGGGCGTGGAACTGGCCAAGTCTCAGAGCCAATAGCGAACCCACACTCGTCTCGCCCATACGGTTGAATTATCCAATTGAAGACAACGGAAGCGAACGTCAGTCCTTGGTCGTGCGTTTGTTCTGGGAGCGCATCGCCGCTACCAGCCGTTCGGGTGTGATGGGAAGTTCATCGATACGGACCCCGGTAGCATCATAAATGGCATTTAGAATCGATGGTATAACGGGCATTATCGCCCCTTCGCCGACCTCTTTTGCTCCGTAGGGTCCCCTGGGTTCATTCGATTCAACTATGATAGCGTCCAGGGAGGGCATATCCAGGGCAGTGGGGATTTTATACTCGGCCAGGTTGGCGTTAACGATGCGACCCTTCTTGTCGTATATGACCTCCTCCATCAACGCCTCGCCCATGCCCATCATCATCGATCCCTGCATCTGACCTTCAACTTGCGTGACATTAATGGCGAAGCCACAGTCATGAGCACCCGTGATTTTGTCCACGGTAACTTCACCGGTCTGGAGGTCTACCGAAACCTCTGCTATCTGCGCCGAACAGCCGAATGCGGGCGAGGTCCCGACGGCAGCCCCTTTGAAAGATCCGCCAAGCGGCGGGGGACGATACTTGCCGGTTCCGACAATAGAACCTAATTCCAGAAAGGCAATACGGCTGGCTTCGGCAAATGTTAGCTGTGGGCCGTCGGGCAAATTCTGGAAGCCTTTGTGTTCTCTGAGGTATTCCTTCCGGAGTGCGGAGAAATCGATCTCACCCTGTTTGCACACAACCAGACCATCTTTGAGATCAAGTGACTCAGGGGATATCTCCAACATACCGGCCACCGCCTCCAGTATCTGGCGCTTCGCATCCTGAGCAGCTTCGCGACAAGCGTGGCCGGTCATCAAAGTCGTGCGGCTGGAATAGGCGCCGAGATCGACGCTGAGCTTGGAGTCACCCGATACCACCCGAACGTCATCCAGCTCCAGCCCCAGTTCTTCGGCTGTAATCATGGCCAGGACCGTATCGGATCCCTGGCCGATATCGGCGGCTCCGGAGGAGACCGTGACTCCGCCTCCAACTTCATCAACCTTGGTGATGACGGTGCAGTGATATGTCCGGGATCGGTAAATCGAATAACCGGCACCGGACACGAAGAACCCACAGGCGGCACCAATACCCTTGCCATCAGAATTGGTCCGGCCATCCGAAGATCGCTTCTTTTTCCACGCCGCCGAATCTAGAACCGCCTCCAGAGCCTCGCGCATCCCAAAGCTGGAGACGAACAATTCATTGCAGGTTGTCTCCCCCGCTTCCATGATATTCTTCAGTCTCAGTTCAATTGGATCCATGCGGAGTTCTTCGGCTATATGGTCAAGTTGTCTCTCGAACAGGGCGCGGGCAATAACGGCCCCATGCCCTCGCTGCGCTCCGCAGGCCGGTTTGTTGGTAACCACGCGGAAGCCGTCGTATTTCATATTGTCGAGCCGGTAAGGTCCCCCGAGCAGGGAGCCGGCGTAGTAAACTGTTGCGATACCAAAACTAGCGTAAGCTCCACCATCCAGACAGCAATTATGCTCCAGGAAGGTCAGGGTGCCGTCCTTCTTGACACCGGTAGTCATGGTATGGAAGAATTGATGCCGCGCTCTCGAATGAAGAAAGACCTGCTCCCGGTCAAAGGTTAACTTAATCGGTCGACCGGTCTTCAAGGCCAATAGGCAGCTTGCCAGTTCGGCGGTCGAACAGGAAGCTTTGGGGCCGAAACCGCCCCCAACAGCAGGTTTAATTACGCGAACCTTATGCAACGGGAGGTTCAGGGCCATAGCCAGCGTCCGCTGGACATAATGCGGAGCCTGAGTAGAACTCCACATGGTCAGGTTGCCATGAAAATCCGTCTCTGCCAGCACGCTCTGCGGCTCCATGAAGGCCCCATCCTGCATCTTGCTGGTAAGATTGTCAGTATGCACGAGGTAGGAATCTTTGCGCCCCTGTTCGATGTCCCCGAAATGCCAATGGACCTCGGCGCAGACATTATTCATGTACATATCATGAAGTTGAGGCTGTCCATCATCCGCCGCAGTGCGGCCATCAAGTACGACCGGAATCTCTTCGAAATCGACTTTTATGAGATTGATGGCCTCAAGAGCCGTGTCCTGATCAATAGCAGCCACTGCCGCAATCTCATCACCTACATAGCGCACCTTATCATGGCAGAATATGGTCTCGTCATGGCGGGCCGGGCTGACCCCGTATGGTATCGTGCCGGCCTCGCGGTGAGTTACAACCGCCTTTACTCCAGGCAACTTTTCAGCTCGAGAGGTGTCAATGTTGACTATGCGAGCATGGGCTACGGGACTATGCAAAATGGCCGCGAAGAGCATATCAGGCCGTTTGAGGTCGTCCGTGTACAAGGCCCTTCCGGTAGCCTTGTCGGCTGCATCCACCCGAGGGCTTCGTGTGTTGAGTATGCGGTACTTACTCATGGCGTTTCCTCGGAGACTTTCTGGATGGCCTCGACTATCTTCTGGTATCCGGTGCAGCGACAGAGGTTGCCCGACATCGCTCGCCTGATATCCTTCTCGCTGGGTCTGGGATTATTCCGCAACAATTCGGTGCCCATCATCAACATGCCCGGTGTGCAGAAACCGCATTGAATAGCGCCCTGGTCAACAAATGCCCGTTGCAGACGATTCAGCCTGCCTTCTTCCGCCAACCCTTCGACTGTTTCGACCGAGCAACCATCAGCCTGGATGGCCAGGGTAAGACAACTGAAGGTAGCTACACCATCCATGAGCACCGTGCAGGCACCGCAGTCACCGATGCCGCATCCCTTTTTTGTCCCGGTTAGACCCAAGTCTTCGCGCAGCAGTTCAGCCAGCGTGCGACGTGGTTCGACGGCGAGATCATGCGTGATGCCATTTACGGAAAGTGATACGAATTTCTTCATCGCTCTCCCCCGGCCCTTCCCACGACAACTCTTAGCAGGCGCAAAATCAGCAACTCCACCATCCGAACTCGATACCAGGCTGAACCGCGATGATCATCAATCGGGCGAGCATCTCCGGCCCCAGCCCGGGCGGCTTCAATAAGGGCGGCTTCATCGGGAATCCTTCCGACCAGAATCTCTTTTACTGATTTGGCCAGGATCGGTGTTGGACCGACTGCCCCGAGAGCGACCCGGACATCCTGGACCGGACCATCCGGCGCTTCAAGTGCCAGCCAGACAGCCACGCCAACAGTGGATATGTCGAGCGCTTTTCGCGTCGCCAGCTTATAGTAAGAACTGCCGTGACAAGGCGCCGGCGGCGGAAAGCAAATGTCTGTTAGAATCTCGTTCGGTTCGATAACCGAGAGACCGGGTCCGCGATGGAAATCTTCTGAAGGGACTGTGCGTACTCCTGATGGCCCCCGCAACGACAGCGTCGCGTTGAGGGCTATCGTCGGTATGGCAGTATCGGCGGCCGGGCGCGCATTGGCGATATTGCCGCCCAGAGTCCCCCGGTTGCGCACTAGCGGACTTCCCAGATTGTCGGCACCTTCAGCCAATGCCGTCCAACCTTCTCGTATCTCGGTTGAGCGCTCAATCTCTGTGATCGTTGTTAAGGCTCCCGCTCTCAAGCCACCGTCATTAAGGCGCTCAATGCCTTTAAGCTGCTTCAGCTTGTGCAACGACACCAGATAGGCCGGCGCTGCCTTTCGAGGATCACTCAGAGCGGCTCGAATAGACCCACCGGAGGACATCAGCTGATCCTGACTCGAGGATTGACAATCAATAGTGGTGAGAATCTGTCCTTCGGGATGCGTTGGGCAGCCGTCGCATCGGGGAACGTGCTGGGGAATGATAGGACAGCGAAGGGCCACCAGAAGATCGGTGCCGCCAGACAGGAGTCGCACGCCGTCCTCCGCGTGATCGACCAGCATTTTGCAGGCCTCACCAACCGTCTCCGGCACCAACAAATCAAAACGGGGTAGAATCACACACTGTTCCTATGACTACTCGGCACTTACTTCTATCCGCGAACTTGAAGAATATAGTAGGGTATTGCCTGCCTCGCAACCGGAAACCGATGGCGGAATGGGATTCTCCGGTGCGATTTCGTATGAGTACCGTGGGAGACTATGGATCTCACCCTCGATCAGCCAGAAACTACATTCTTAGCTTGACATCCCAGCCGCCGTGTTGTAAAATAGAACGAACGTTCGATTTAAAGGGAATCCGAATTGACCAGGACCAAAACGAAAACCCCATCGACGCAACACCGCGACAAATACGAGAAGCGGATGGCGTCGATATTGAAAGCAGCCTCGAGAGTCATCGCCAAAGATGGTTTTGAGGGAGCTTCGGTGCGGGCCATGGCTGCCAAAGGCGGCATCGGATTGTCGGGCATATACTATTATTTCAGCGGCAAAGATGAGTTGTTGTATGCCATCCAACACTATGCATTCTCAACGTTGGTCAGTTCATTAAATGAACGACTAGCACAATGCGAACCAGGGGAGGCAAGCCTCAGAGCGATCATTGAGAATCATTTTCAATTCTTTGTAGACAACGCTGATGAGTTCCGAGTCTGCGTGCACGAGATAGACTCGCTGTCGGGGAAGTACTTTAAGGATGTTCTTAAGGTGCGACAGGAGTATTTTCGGTTGGTCCGGGAGGCGGTTGACCAGGTTCTCAAGGGATCACAGCATGAAACAGACATGGCTACGTTCTTTCTCTTTGGTTCCCTTAACTGGGTGTACATGTGGTTTGATCCACGAAGGAACGCGGACATAGACAAAGTAACTTCTCAATTTCTGAATGTATTTCTCAACGGAGTAAATAGGTCCCAAGCATCATAAGGAGACTTATGTTCGACAAGTTTCACGAATGGTATGAAAAGCGTCATGATTACGCCCGAGACTGGTTGGCGAAAAATGATGGTGAAGTGGTGGGCTGTTTCTGTAGTTATGTGCCGGAAGAAATCCTCTATGCCGGCGGTATGTTGCCGGTCAGAATGCTCGGTTCGCACGAGCCGCAGGATGTCACCGAACCCCACATATTTGGTATGTATTGTCCCTTCTGTCGCGATGTACTCGCCCAGGGCTTGAAGGGTCGTTATGATTACATGAAAGGTATCGTGCTGTCCCAGTCGTGTCTTCATCTCAGGCAGGCCTTTACATCCTGGAACAACCACGTACCGGTGGATTTTTCATTCTATCTGTATATGCCCAACAAAGTGCAGACCGAACACGCCCGGCCCTACTATGCCGCCGAACTGATCAAGATCAAAGGTGCCCTGGAGAAATGGTCCGGCAAAAGCATCACCGATGAATCGCTTGAGGCGGCGGTAGAGTTGTACAATGAGAACCGCCGACTGATGCACGAAGTGTATGATCTTCGCAAAGGTCCCGATCCCAAAGTGACCGGCCTGGAGGCGATGCATATGGTGGCGTCGTCATTTTTCGTCGACAAGAAAGATCACAATGCTGAACTCAAACGTATCCTGCCGGAACTGAAATCACGGACGCTGGATCGTGAGACTGGTGGTCGCCTGATGATTGTCGGGTCTGAGAATGACGACACCGAGTTTATCGCAATGGTCGAATCAGTTGGGGCCACGGTGGTAGTGGATGATCACTGTACGGGTTCGCGTTACTTCTGGAATCTGACTGAGCGAAATGGGGACCTGTTGCAGGATATTGCCAACCGGTACCTGGATCGCCCACCCTGTCCCACCAAGGACTGGGAGGAACGGCGACGTTTCCCTCACATCCTTCAGCTGGCGAAAGATTTTGGCGTGGATGGCGTCATTCTGATTCAGCAGAAGTTCTGTGATCCGCACGAGTGCGACATGGTGCCTCTCAAAGAGACCCTCAAAGAGGCTGGATATCCCACGCTGTTTCTCGAGTTCGACGTGACTGTCCCGATTGGCCCAATGCGAATCAGAGTCGAGGCCTTTCTGGAGATGCTCGGTGTCGAAGAACTGTTTTAGGTTAATTGTGGCAAGGAGAACAAATGCCTGAGTATAAAACTGAACCATTGAAATGTTGGCCTAAAGCCAAAGAGCTGCGGCAGAAATATTACCTGGACTATCAGGAAGCACACGACAAGAAAGGGTTACGCTGGACCGGCGGGGCGTGGGCGTTCGATGCCATCCCGGCCGGGTTGGGACGCGATGTCTACAATATCACCGGGGAGCCGTATGGTGCTTCAATTGCCTTTGACAAGAAGCTGTCAATGGAGTGTCTGGAAGCGGCCGAGGCTAAGGGTTGGGCCCGTGATCTGTGCAGCTATATGCGCAACTACTGGGGCTCGATGTATCTTAACAAATATGCCTTCGGTGGTGAGTATCCCAAACCAGATTTTTGTTTCCAGGATCACATCTGCTGCAGCCATGGTAAGTGGTATCAGCATGTAGCCGAATACAAGGACATTCCGTATTTCTGTATTGATGTCTCGGTCGGCCCTTACAAGGATCTCGATGAAAACCGTTTGATGTTTGTGGTCAACCAGATGCATGAGTCGATCGAGTGGCTGGAGAAAATCACCGGTCGAAAGTATCAGGACGAACTTCTGATTGAGGCCGTTGAGAACGAAGTACGGTCAACATCGACCTGGGCTGAAATCTGCTGTCTTAACATGAACCGCCCCGCACCACTTGACGAGAAGACAATGTATTCGCTGTATGTGCATGGCACTTTGGCCAAACACTCTGGAGAGATGGCCGACTTCTATGAAGAATTGCGCGACGAAGTCAAGTATCGAGTTGATAATCATATCGCTGCCCTTCCCAATGAAAGATGCCGACTGATGTCGGACACCCAACCACCCTGGGGATTTCTAGAAGTCTTCCGCTACCTTGAGCAATTCGGCGCGATCTCGGTCGGTTCATTGTATACGTTTGGACTGATCGGCATCTGGGAAACCAAGCCGGACGGAACCTGGGGGCCAAGAACGACCCCGATGCAGAAAGGCGAATCGATCACAACTCGTGATCAGGCCTTAAGAGTACTGGCCGACTGGAATCTCTCCAAACCGGAATGGCAGCATTTCTATGATCCCAATCTCAAGACTGAGATGATGCTTCAGATCGCCAAACAATGGCAACTCGATGGGGTCATGTTGCATCTCAACCGTGGCTGTGAGGGACTGTCGTGCGGCATAATGGAGAATAGGCTCGGAATCGCCAAAGCCGGGATTCCGGTCATGACTTTTGAAGGCAACATGGGGGACGAACGTGAGTTTGATGAGAAACGAGTGATGACCAGGATTGACTCGTTCATGGAAACTCTGGACATGGAAATATTGGAAACTCCGGTCGGTAAGGCGTAGTTGAGCTTGCCGCCGGGGATCACTTGAAGTGTTGAAATAGGTTTTTTGTACATAGGAGGTAAGATGATTACCGCTGGAATGGATATGGGCTCCAAGTTTGTGAAGGTAGTCATTGTCAAAGATGACGCCGTCGTCGGTAAGGCCAGTGAAGGCACCGGTTTTGAGCCGACTGCCGCTGCGGCAAGGTGCCTGGAGGCGGCCGCCCAGGCGTCTGGAATCAACGTCTCCTCAATAGATCATATAACTGCCACCGGGGCAGGACGGAAAGCAGCCCCAGGGGCAAATTCCGACATAACCGATGTCGGCGCGGCTGCCAAAGGAATGGCCAGTCTTCGTCCGGAGGTACGCACGGTGATTGACATCGGTGCCGAAGAAGGACGCGGGATCAAGGTCGACGGCAGTGGCAAAGTTCTCGATTTTGCAGTCAATGAAAAATGTGCTGCCGGGGCGGGTGCCTTTGCCGAGGCGATGGCTCGCGCTCTGGAAGTATCGCTGGAGGAGTTTGGAAAGATCTCGCTTCAGTCCGATAAGTCAATCCCCATGAATGCCCAATGTGCCGTGTTTGCCGAGAGCGAGGTGGTCTCGCTGGTGCACGCTAAAACGCCAAAGCCCGACATTGCGAAGGCAGTCCATGATGCTATTGCCAGTCGCATTGTTTCGATGATCCGTCGCGTCGGCATTGAGGAAGCTATCGCCCTGGTGGGCGGACTGGCCTACAATCCCGGCTTTGTCGATGCCCTGAATCGTGGCTTGGAATCCGAAGTCTTTATCCCTGCCGATCCGGAATACACCGGGGCCTTGGGAGCGGCATTGGTTGCCGGAGAAAGGAACAAATAATGACTGAAGCAACCCAGGAATTCTGGCGCTGGAAAGAATACAATTGGCACGATGAGACTATTAATCCCAAGGGGGCAGATACTATTTCGGCGGGAGTGGATGTAGGTTCGGTCAGCTCTCAGGCGGTGATCATGGTTGACGGCCAACTCTATGCCTATTCCAGTATGCGCACAGGCTCCGACAGCCCCGACAGTGCACGCAATGCTATGAAGTGGGCGATGGAGAACACCGGCCTCACTCTGGACGACCTCCACTACACAGTCGGCACAGGTTATGGCCGAGTTAATGTACCCTTCGCTGATCGTGCGATCACTGAAATTGCCTGCCATGCTCGCGGTGGCAATATGATGTATGGTTCGACGGTCCGGACAATTCTTGATATGGGGGGGCAAGACTGCAAGGTCATTCTCTGCGACGAAAAAGGCAAGGTCAGGAATTTCCTAATGAACGACAAGTGTGCGGCCGGCACCGGCCGTGGCATGGAAGTATTTGCCGATATGCTGGCGATCTCTATCGAGGATGTCGGCGAGCTGTCTTTGCAGGTTGACGAAGAACCCCCGCCTGTTTCATCGACTTGTGTGGTCTTTGCCAAATCTGAGGCGTCTTCACTGCTGAGAGAAGGTTGGTCAAAAAAACGAGTCTTGGCCGCCTACTGCTCAGCTATGGCCCACCGGGTTGTTTCGCTTCTGGAGCGGGTTGGGGTGGAGGAGGATTTTGCCATCACCGGTGGCATTGCCAAGAACGTCGGTGTGGTGACACGCTTGGAAAGAGAGTTGAAGCTGACGGCGCTCAAATCCAACTATGATACCCAGATCGCCGGCGCGCTGGGCGCAGCTCTTTTTGCCAAAGCCCTGGTTGAGAAAAAACGCAAGAAGGTCGCCCAGTGAAAGCCAACTACGGATATATGGATGGCAGCGGCGAGTTCTACATAACGATTGACACCGATCTCTGCATTGAGTGTGAGGATCACCCTTGTGTGGCCGCCTGCCCAGCCGGTTTGTTCGAGATAATCACTGACGACTACGACGATGAAGTTGCCGCCATCAAGGAAGATCATCGCAAAAAAATAAAGTACGACTGTGGTGCTTGCAAACCAATGTCGGATCGACCGCCCCTCCCCTGCGTAGAGGCTTGCGGTCCCGGTGCTGTCACTCATTCCTGGTAGTCGTGGACAAGCTGACTTTCACAATTGACGGACAGTCGGTCGAGTGCCCGAAGGGAAGTTCTATTCTTGAAGCTGCCGATGCGGCCGGTACTTACATTCCTCGAATGTGTTTTCATCCCGACTTGCCTCCCTGTATGGAAGTTACCTGGTCGGATACTGTTCAGCAGATAGAAAACACGGTCTCTGGTGAAAAAGCTGGGAGTTCTGCCGGCGAAGAAGCTCACTGCGGTCTCTGCCTGGTCGAAATCGAGGGCCAGGCTGAGCTTGTTAATTCCTGCATGACTCCTGCCGAGAGTGGACTTGTCGTAAGCACCAACTCCGAGATTGTGATTGGGAAACGCCAGCAGGCGTTGAGCCGACTATTGGCGGATCATCCCCACGCTTGCCTGACCTGTGCTCAAAAAGAAGGCTGCAGCCGAACCGACTGCTCCTCAAATGTGCCGGTCGAGGAACGTTGTTGTACTTTGCTGGGTAACTGCGAATTGGAGAAGGTCAGCGATTACATTGGCATTCCCGGCAATACCCCCCGATATGTTCCGTCGCCACTGGCTGCGAGCCGGAAGACCACCAATGATCCTCTCTTTGACCGAGACTACAATCTTTGCATTGGTTGTTTGCGTTGTGTTCGCGTCTGTCACGAAGTCCAGGGGCTGGACATCCTTGGGGCGACCTGGAAAGATGGCCGCGCTCGGGTTGGAACCCTGACCGCTTCCGGTCTCAAAGAAGCCCAGTGTCGATTTTGTGGTGCCTGCGTGGAGGTCTGTCCGACCGGCGCTCTGCTGGACCAAGATGGGGCCGAGATAGTCCGTTGTGATTCCCCGTTGCCTTGTGTGGACCATTGCCCGGCTGGTATAGATATCCCACGTTATATAGCCGCCATCGCGGCGGGGCAGGATAAACAAGCCCTGAGAACGATTCGAGAGCGAGTGCCATTTCCAGGCATTCTGGGCTATGTCTGTTTTCACCCCTGCGAGGATGCCTGTCGACGGGGGGGAGTAGACCAGCCGGTAGCAATTTGTGAACTGAAACGTTACGCTGCCGATGCTGAACTCGTATTGGATCAGGATCGCGTCACAAAGAAGTCTGACACCGGAAAGAGAGTTGCCATTGTCGGGTCTGGTCCGGCCGGGTCAACGGCTGCCTTTTATCTAAGTCGGGCAGGGCATAATGTGGAGTTGTTCGACCGCGAAAGCAAACCGGGGGGTATGCTGCGTTATGGCATACCTGATTACCGCTTACCGAAGGATGTTTTGGATCGCGAGTTTGAAGTGCTCAAGACTCTTGGCGTTGGCCTTCGTATGGACCATCATTTCGAGAGCGAGAGCCCGATGGACGAACTGAAATCTCAGGGCTTCGATGCTATACTTCTCGCGATTGGGGTTTCTGAAAGCCATAGCTTACCCATCAAGAACACCGATTTGGATGGAGTTTATCCGGCCCTTGAGTTTCTGAAGTCAGCTACGAAGTCGCGAACGCCCCGTCTTAAGGGTCAGGTGGCAGTGATCGGCGGGGGAAATGTGGCTATCGATGCCGCCATGACGGCGGTCCGCCTGGGTGCTGACTCTGTTCAATTGATCTGTCTCGAACCGCGCGACACAATGCCCGCCCACGACTGGGAAGTTGCCCAGGCAGAAGATGAGGGCGTGGAGATTCATCCATCATGGGGACCGGTTCGATTTGTTTCAACCGACGGCAGATTGTCTGGTATCGAGTTGAAGAAGTGCGTTAGTGTTTTTGATCCCCAGGGTCGTTTCGCACCACAATTTGATGAAAGCCAGACCGAAACAGTTGCGGCCGAGGCTGTCATTGTAGCCATTGGGCAGGCGACCGATGCTGACTTTCTGCAGAATTGCGACGGTATCTCAACCGGTCCGGGAAACACTATCAAGATTGAAGACGAAATGGCGGCCGGTCCCGAGTCGGTTTTCGCGGCCGGTGATGTTACTCGCGGTCCTTCGTCCGTGATCGACGCCATAGCCGAAGGCAGAAAAGCAGCCGAAGCGATCGACAAGTATCTTGGTGGAACAGGGCTCATCGACGCTGCCAAAGCAGAGACCAGCTTTATGGAATCGGACATCTCTGGCGATCAGTTTGGTCAATCGCGTCAGAATAGTGAGGTTGCCAATCCTCAAGAGCGGAAATCAGACTTTGGCGTCATAACTGCGACCCTCTCTGAGTCAGCGGCCAGATCGGAGGCTCAGCGTTGCCTGCGGTGTTACATCAGGCAGGGAATCACACCAATCACTTTGCCGCCGGAGCAATGGCAACCCTTCAATAACGAGGCAGTGGATTCTGTCCCGGAAAAGGAAGGCGTGTTCCAGCTTCTTGATGCCGATAAGAAGGTTCTTCGCATCACCGGAACGATGAATCTCCGTCAGGACCTGAAGGGCTGTCTCCACGAGTCGGGTAAAGCGGTTTGGTTCGTGTGGGAAGAAGAGCCGATGTATACCAAACGCGAAAGCGAACTAATGCAGCAGTATCTTCAGGCCCACGGAGAGTTGCCCGGTGGTGGTGACGATGATGACCTTGATGATTTGTTCTAGGGCATCTGTCTGTCACCCAGGTTCGTTACATTTGATGTCGAATGATCCAATGGATAGGTGTTTTGAATGGTAGACGACCTCGCCAAAAGACTAGAATCCGAGGGCTGGACTCAGCTCTTCACGGCTTCGGGTACGCGCCTGGATGAGGCCATTGAGACCTACCGTGAATTGGGATTCGAGATCAAGACGGTCCCGATTAAGGAGCTTGGCGGAAATGACTGTTCCGTCTGCTTTGATGATGCCAGCGACAAGACGGTGATGATTTTCACCCGACCAGGCCAAACGATTGACGAATGAATTGGGGATGGCCAGAACAGTTGGTCCGCGCCATCACACTTTCATCTCTAACGAATAGCAGGTTCAGTGAATACGTTCAAAACCACTTGTCATCAGACCACGTTTTAGCTAAACTATTGGTTCAGGAGAGATTGAGGAAGGCATGGAAGATGCTCGATTCGAGCGGTGAATCGCAAAGATTCGAGCCGATTGTTCAAGGATATGAAGGGTAGTTAAGCTCATGACCGTCAGACCTCCCAACATTCTTCGTGCGCGAAGGTCTACAGCTTTGACTCCCATAGATATAGAGTTCCATCAAAGTATGTTAAAAGTTCTGAGGGAGCACTAATGGAAAAAGAAGTTCCGATGTTTGCCGATGCCAGGATTCCGTATGGCACCTGGGGTGCCAGCTACTTTCCCGCATGGCAAATGTCCGCTCTGGCAGAAGTGAATATCGGTCAGTTTGCCGGTGAGGCAATGAGCAGGATTATGGGACTAAGAAAAGTCCCTATCAGTGCGCTTGAGTATCTGATAATCGGATCGACTATTCCCTGGCATTGGAAATTTTGGACGGCTCCGGTAGTGGCGAGCTGTATGAATCATCGCATCGCCGGCTACCACATGGAGCAGGCGTGCGCTACGGGATTGCAAGCCGTTATTGCGGCTGCGGCTGAGGTGCAGGGGGGATCCAACGAAGTTGTTGGGGTTCTGACCTTTGACCGTACCAGCGACTCGCCGGTTGGTGTTTTCCCTGAGCGACGGGCACACCAACGAACGATGGCCCTCGCCGACGTCTGGGACAATTTTGGATTTGATCCTGCCACTGGTAAAGCTATGATAAGCTGCGCGGGCCTTGCGGCCCGAAAACACAAGAGTGATCGCAAGGAAGTAGACGAGTTGGCGTTCTATCGCTACAAACAGTACTTCGATTCCAAGGATAAGGGATTGCTTGATGGTGTCCTGGTTCCGCTTGATGTGTTGAACATCCAGGGTCGTTTCCTGGGGCGGATTGATTCGGACACCGGTGTCCGCCAGCTAACGTTGGATAGTCTGAGGGCGATGCGCGAACTTGATACGTGTATTACCCCTGGGACGCAGACTCATGCCTCCGACGGCATGGCCACACTGTTGGTCACCACTAAGGAAAAGGCACAGGAGCTTAGTCCCCGACCGGAAATCGATATAACGTTTATTGGCAAAACCGAAATGCGGACCTTCCCCAGTCTCATGCCCGAGGCTCCGGCGCTGGCTGTTAAGAAACTACTCGACCGAACCGGTTTGACGATGGCCGACATGGTTGTGGTCAAGAACCACAATCCGTTTGCGGTCAACGACGTCATTTTCGGTAAATTGATGGATTATGACTGGCGGAAAATGAACAACACCGGGTGTCCGTTGGTATGGGGTCATCCGCAGGGACCGACCCTGACCCGGGTAGTGATTGAGGCGTTGGAAGAAGCCGTTTCATTGGGAGGCGGTTATGTGCTGGTGTTTGGCTGTGCCGCCGGGGACGTTGGGATTGCGGCCATCCTCAAGGTAGCGGACGGAGGTAAATAATCATGAAATATATGAGACAACCAACTCTGGAGCTACTTGGACTGGGCACGACACTCGAGATTTTTAGCGGCGGACGGTTACCCGCCAGCCCTGACAATCTGGTCGAGAAAGTTTTTGGCAAGTCTTCCGAGCGCGGCGCGATGGTAATATCAGGGGCAAATGGGATTGTTGGGGCGGGCAAGATGGTCCAACTCGGTTCCCGGCTCCAACCATTCGATGTACCTATGGTGGGGCTTGACTTCCCCAATGCTCCCGATGGAATTGGCGCACAATATCCGGGACTCGAAGCTGCTTTTGGCCGCGAACAGGCTGGCAAGATTATGTCCAACGTGGTTCGAATGAACTATGACGGTAAACAGTTACCGTCCCAAATGAAAGGGATGCGACCAGCTTTTCTCCTAGAGGCCATCCCGGAGATTCTTGAGCTTAAGAAAGCCCACTACGGCGTATTCCGTGGCACCTTCCCGAAAATCGAGATTCGATCGGTCACCTCCGGATTCCCCAGCTCCGAGTTGGGTGTTGGCATTGCCCATCCGGCTTTTCCACATCAGATTAATAAGATATGGGAGATAGTTGAGCCGGAGCCATCGGACGTGACACAGTTGCTTTGGGCACTGGGAATGATACCTGTACCGGTCAGTGATAACTGGTCGTTTGTACTTGATGTGCTCTTCTGTGGACTGACTCTGGCCGGTCTGAGATACCACCGGGCGGCCAACATGCCATTCTGGAAAATTGATAAATTGGTCAGGAAAACACTTGGACCAAATCCGTTCCGAGCGCACGATGCTATCGGTGCCAAAGGTGCCAATTTCCTGACTTGGTCGTGTCTACACGATCTGGGACAGAAGTACGGAGCATTGTTTGAGCCGACCCCGGAACTTGACTATCGGAAGACCAGTGGTCAGGACTGGTATCCGTTGAATCACTTCCGACCGGTTGTCAACTGGAGTTTGGATGAAACCGAGACCGACGAGTTCGAGAGTTGGATTTTTGGTCCCGTCATTCAGATGACCAGTCTCCTTCTTCATGAGAACAGATCGCATCTATCGCTCATCAATATGATTGGTGAAGCATGCGCTCAGTTCCGCAAGGGTGTAATTGCTCTTATTAGGGATATAGGGGCTGAAAAGACGAAAAAGATTGTCGAGTCATACCACCGTCTGCATCCGGAGGCAGCCACCGGTTGTTGGTATCCCGAGGTTTTCGAATCATTGGACGACAGCAGCTGGCAACAGCTTTATGTCAATGCGGAACACGACGGCAACGTTGGTGTCATCACCATCGGTCGTGAGAGCTACAATAGTGATGTTGATGCCGAATTGAACCGGGCTATAGACTGGCTGAAAGCAGAAGGCATTGAACGCGTGATTCTCTCGGGTGACTTCCACTTATCCACCCAACTGGTCGGTGCTGATACGAGTGAGTTTTACCCGGCGCTGGAAGATGCCGAGGCAGGAATGCGGGTTTCGAGTTCCTGGTCGGCGACGGCACGACGTCTCAATGATGAGTTCAGCGTTTCGGTTGGATACATTAGTGGCAAACGATGTCTCGGAGGTATGCTCGAACTGATGATGCATTGCCACTATCTGGTCGCTGTCGAGGATGTGGCCTTTGGTATGCCGGAAGTCACTCTTCCAGTAGTACCCGGTATGGAAGGATGTCATTGGCCGTTCAGGAAGGCGCAGGCCGACGACTGGCCAAAACTTATCGATATGCTTTTGTCCGGAAGGTTTGTGAGCGCCAAAAAAGCGGTTGGCTGGTTGATTGATTATGCCGGATCGAACGATGATTCACTACAGATGGCTTGGAAGATCGTTACCGAAGGTGCCCAGGGTCCCATTCCCGCAAGAATGATCAACACCGAGGCGTTACAAAGCATCCCGACCGAGATAAGATTCCCCGATACTGGCAACCCCCCACTCGAAGCCGCCCGCAAAGCAATATTCGATTGCGTGGTGGAGTCATGCGGGTCGCCATTGGCCGAAGCGATTACCGTGCAGTCGAAACATTCGGCTGCCTTTATGAGTTCTCGTTTCTGCCAAAAGGGAGTGATCGGCGCGGAGTGTGAGAAGGTCATGAACGTCTAGAGAGAACATCAGTGTCACCGCGTGTGACCCTTGTTAGGGAGAGATACGGAGAGTTGTAATGACTGAAGAGAAAAAAGTAGCTATCAAAAAGATCCAGGCCACCGGCCAGATGAGAAAGATAATGGCCGACTACTTCTATAAGTTGGACGGCGTTTCCCGAGACGGATCACAGAAGATTGCCTGGTGTACGAGTGTCGGACCTGCCGAACTTCTATTGAGCCTGGGATTTCTCGTCTACTATCCGGAAAATCACGGGGCCATGCTGGGGGCAACGAGAATGGCTGCCGATTGTATTCCGGTGGCCAATGCGGTAGGCTACTCGCCCGACATCTGTTCCTACCTGACCAGCGATGTAGGCGCTTACATCAGGAAAGAGACGCCACTCTCCATGGCTTATAAGGGAATCGAAGGCCTGCCCAAACCTGATGTGTTGGTCTTCAATACGAACCAGTGCCGAGATGTCCAGGATTGGATGGGGTGGTATTCCCGGGAGTTGCAGGTTCCTATGATGGGCATTTCAACTTTCCGAAACATAGGCGATATTTCGGACGACGTTCTGGCGGGCATAGTCCAGCAAATTAAAGATCTAATCCCTGCTCTGGAGAAGATTTCGGGTAACAAATTCGATATCGACAAGCTGCGAGAAGTTATGGCCCGGTCCAAGAGGTGTAGCGAGTTGTGGAAGGCAGTCCTCGAGTCGAATACCTCTTCCCCAGCCCCTATGAGTTTCTTCGATGCCACAATTCACATGGGCCCGGCGGTGGTTCTGCGAGGATCGGATATCGCGAACGACTACTACGAGTTGCTTCTGAAAGAACTGGAAGATAGAGTCGCGAACGGCGTGGGGGCTGTTGAAGAGGAAAAATTCCGTCTGTATTGGGAAGGGATGCCTATCTGGGGTAAACTGCGAGACCTGTCGGAGTTTTTCATCGGCTTCAACACGGCAGTGATTGCTTCGAGTTATTGCAACAGTTGGGTATTTGAGGCCTTCGATCCGACTGATCCCTTTCTGAGTATGGCTCGCGCATATACCGAGATTTTCATAGTGAGGGATGAGGACTTCAAGGAGAAATACATCGAGGATATCGTACGCAGGTACAAGCTGGACGGGATTCTGTTCCATGATTCCAAGACCTGTCCCAACAACTCGAATAACCGCTATGGAATGCCGGAACGGCTTGAAAAAAGACTGGGCATTCCCACCCTTACGATAAACGGCGATCTGAATGACCTGCGCTGTTATTCTGAGGAGCAGGCCAAAACAAACATCGAGGCGTTTATCGAACAGCTTGAGGCAAGATAGGCAACCCCCGAACCAGGGAAGTGAATAGTAATAACTGATGAACTACTTTGTCGGAATTGATATTGGCGCCTCTGCAACTAAGGCTGTCGTTATCAATGACGGGAAAGAGGTGCTCGGCTATTCAGTGGTCGATTCTGGAGCCGATTTTGAGGTCGCAGGCAGTGAAGCATTGACGCAGGCTCGCCAAGCGGCCGGATGTGGCGCTTCTGACACGCTTATCGTCACCGCCACCGGTTACGGAAGACGTAATGTTCCCTTAGCCGATGGAACCAGAACCGAGATCAGTTGTCATGCCGGCGGCAGCTATCATTGTTTTCCCCATGCGCACACTCTCATTGATATTGGCGGGCAGGACAACAAGGTTATCAAGATCGACGACTCAGGCAGAAGAACCAATTTCAAAATGAACAGAAAATGCGCCGCCGGGACCGGTGCATTTCTCGAGGAAATAGCGAATCGTCTGAAAATCCCCCTGGCCAATCTCAACGATTTAGCCGAGAAGGCAGACGCCGGAGTCCAGATCGGAAGCTACTGTACGGTGTTTGCCGGTACCGAAATTCTGGCCCGCATTCGAGAAGGCGTCAGCGTTGAGGACATCGTCAAAGGCATATTCAGTTCAGTGATAAAGAGGATTCTGGAAATGGATCCAATGGCAGGAAACGTTGTGATGAGCGGGGGAGTTGTGGAACACAATCCTTTTCTTGTCAAGATGCTCGAAGATAGAATACAAAAAGAGATTTTCGTGCCTTCCAACCCGCAATTGACGGGTGCTCTCGGCGCGGCTCTATTCTCTTTGGAAGGTAAAGGTAAAGGAGGTCTCAATGCTTGACGGTTTGTTCAAGCCCAGATCCGTGGCGGTTATCGGTGCTTCAAACAATCCTCTGAGTATCGGCCATATTGTTATTCAAAACCTAGTCGATCACAATTACAAAGGCCCCATTTATCCTATCAACCCCAAAGCAAGTGTGATCAAAAGTTTTAAGACTTACCCTTCCGTGGGTGAAATCCCGGATGAGGTTGATCTCGTAAACATATCCATCAAGAACAGCCTGGTTCCCATCGTCCTTGAGGATTGCGGAAAAAAGGGTGTGAAGTTTGCGATTGTTCACACTGCCGGATTCAAGGAAGTTGGAGGAGAGGGGATCGAACTCGAAAAGCAGATTGTTGAAATCGCCCATAAGCACGGAATGCGAATTTATGGTCCCAACTCCCAGGGAATCCAGAACTCGGATCCTTCCGTATCGGTCTATGCGAATTTCACCTTTGTGCCCCAGATTCCGGGGAATATCTCTATCGTAGCCCAGAGTGGTGGAGTGGGTGAGACGCTGAAACTGCAACTCTATAAGATTGGGATGGGAACTAGAATGTACGCCAGTTTCGGAAATGAAGCTGACGTCAGTATGAATGAAATCATCGACTACTTCGGTCAGGATGACGAGACCAAAGTCATCATGACTCACATCGAGACTCTGAAAGACCCGGCCGGTTTTCTGGAGATCGCTACCAGGGTGAGTCGGAAGAAACCGATTCTGGCCCTCAAGACAGGCAGGACATCCGAAGGTGTCAAGGCCGTTGCCTCGCACACCGGCTCCCTTATCGATCAGGATACTCTGGCAGATGTCATGTTCAAGAAGAGCGGCGTTCTTCGCTTCGACTCCCAGCAGGAGATGATTGAGGCCGCCATTGCGCTATCAACGCAACCTATTCCAAAGTCAGATAAGATCGTTGTAGTCACCAACACCGGCGGACCGGCGATTATTGCGGTCGATGAATGCATCAAAGACGGCCTTAAGCTGGCCGAGCTGAGTCCCGAGACCGGAAAGACCTTAGGCGAGCTTCTCTTTTCCGAGGCGATAGTCTCCAATCCGGTGGATGTGATAGCGACTGCCGGCGCAAAGGAGTACGGCGGCACAGTCGAGGCACTCCTGAAAGACCCCAACATCGACTCCCTCATACTCAATTTTGTAACACCACCGTTTGTCGACTGTGAAGAAGTGGCCCAGAGGTTAGCAAAAATCAGCGCGACAGCCGGGAAACCCATTCTCAGTATCATTCTGACTATAGAAGAAAAATTCGGTGAGGTTGTTCGGCTTGCCCGCGAAAGCGGTCTGCCTGTTTTTGATTTCCCGGAAGCGGCCTCAAAGGCCCTGGCGGCCATGATCCGATACGGCCAGTTCCTTCAGCAGGAAACACCCGAGTACAAGGAACACAGGAGAGACAAGTGCAAGGCGGAAACAATCCTCAACCGCTACAAAGGACAAGACAAGTTCTTGTCACAGACGGACGTCTTCGAACTTCTGCAATGCTATGAAATCCCGGTAGCAAAATCGGCGCGTGTTATTAGCCAGGACGAGCTTGTGCAGGCGGTTGGAGAACTTCGCTTCCCCGTGGCCTTGAAAGTCGATTCTGATGAGGTCGTTCACAAGACCGACGCAGGCGGCGTGATCCTCGACCTTCAGGATGAGGCCTCGCTTGTCGCTGCCTATGGGGAGTTGTCGGACAAGTTCAAGAATCAGAAACCAGCTTTTATTGTGCAGGAGTTTTTGACGACCGGCAAAGAGGTCATCATGGGCGCCAAGGGAAACGTTGGCTTGCCGCCCACGTTGATGTTTGGTTTGGGCGGGGTTTTTGTAGAGATTCTGAAGGACGTTCAGTTCCGTCTGGCTCCGCTATCGCACGTGGATGCCCAGGAGATGATTCGATCGATCAAGGGCTATCCGATTCTCGAAGGAACACGTGGAGAGAAACCGGTAGACATCGACAAGTTAACGGATGTTCTGGTGCGACTGTCTCAACTGTGCAAAGACTTCCCGGAGATTGATGAGATGGATCTCAATCCTGTGTTCGCGCTTGAGAAAGGTTCGGGCGTAATGGTCGTGGATGCGCGACTGAAGATGAAAGGAAGCAACTGAGCTGACGGCCACGGACTGAGCTGGACGACAGGAGCAGATCATGAACTGGATTCCGCTGAGCATCGTATGTGTTTATATAGTCCTCCTGTATCTGATTACGTGGTGGACACGGCGTTTGAGCGCGGGAGGAATGGTCGCTTACCTTCTGGCAGGACGGAGTCTCCCATTTTGGGTGATCGCCCCGCTTCTGACCGGTCTGGCGATCGGCGGTGCTTCCACTATTGGAGTAGCGGAACGCGCTTACACTTCCGGCATATCTGCCGGTTGGTATAACGCGGCCTGGGCCGCCGGAGCGCTTCTGGTCGGTTTGGTTGCGGCCCGCCGTTATCGTCGCCTGGAGGTTAGTACTCTTCCGGAGCTATTCGAGAGACACTACAGTGTGTCGGGTCGAGTTATCGGAGTTATTGGCCAGTTGGTGCTGCAACTAGTCATTACGTCCCTGCAATATGTTGCTGGCGCTGCGATCCTTTCGTCGTTGTTGCCCGATGTCTTCAGTTTCCAGGCGGGCATGTTAGTCACGGCGATCGCCTTTGTGGGAATTACTTTGATCGGCGGTTTCTGGGCGGCAGGTTTGACCAACATCATCAATGTCATCCTCATCTATGTAGGAGTCTGTCTCGGGGCCTTCATGGCGGTCGAAAAAGTGGGAGGTCTGGGCGAACTTGTCGCGCGACTTCCAGCGCAACACCCCGGCTTTGATCTCAGTGGACTTGGCTGGGGACTTGTGATCGCGTGGTTAGTAGTCATGTGTACAACGGTGTTCTCGGTTCAATCGATTGCGCAGATAAGTTTTGCCGCCAAAGACTCAGGGGCTGCCAGAAAGGGTTTCATTCTGGGCGGATTGATTATCCTGCCGGTCGGCTTTATCAGTGCCATAATAGGTGTAGCTGCGGCGGTGCTTCATCCGGGAATAGTCCCAACCGAAGCGCTGCCCCGTATGGTCCTGAGTCTGAGTCCGGTCGTGGCCGGGATTATTCTCGCAGGTCTTTGGGCCGCCGATATTTCTACCGCGTCGGCTCTATTGGTCGGCAGTGCTACCCTGGTAGTGGGAGATTTGATCAAACGATTTGTCACTCCTGACATGACCGAACGGAGGGAGAAGATGATCTCACGGCTCACGATATTGGTACTGAGTGTTCTAACTTACCTTCTGGCGGTGACTGTGTCCGGTATCCTCAAGACCCTACTGATAGGCTTGACGTTAACAACCGCCTATACATTAGTAACTCTGATGACAATATTCTTTCCTGGTCTTTGCCGACGCGGTCATGCCACTTGGACGCTAGTGATGGCTATGATAGCGTTAGTCGTTTGGCTGACTGTTCCGCAAATCTCTGCCCTCTTTGCGGGCTGGGGTTTGCCGCATCCGATCTTTTTCTGCTGGATAGTATGTCTGCTGACATTTGCTTTCGTACTACTGTTTGATAAAAGAAGAATACAGGCAATCGGTTATTCATGATATACCGGTTGAAAAGAATACAGGATTTGGGAGGCCATGATGGCAGGAAAAACTAACAATACCCAGCTGCGCATCGGCGTGGTCGGCCTGGGACCAATCGGTTCCACTCTGGCCGTTCACCTGATAGAGGCCGGAGCGTTTGTTGTTCCGTGTGACATCGATCGCAAGAAGATAGATTTGATCAAGGAATCCGGGATTCAAGTCGAGAACAAGATCCAGAAAACCGCCGATGTAGCCGTAGCGTGTTATGCCGTTGACGAACTAGGAGAGTATGATCTCGACTTGGTCGTGGTCTCGGTGAAGACACCCATCCTGGGGAAAATAGTCTCGACGTTATCGAAGGTTATTCCGGAAACAGCTTTTATCTTATGTGCTCAGAATGGGTTGGATAATGAACTCGAAGTTGCGAATGTTGTCGGTCAAGACAGAACTTTGCGTATGGTGGTCAACTGGGCTGGCGGGATGAGTTCTCCCAACACGGTGAACATGATTTTCTTCAATTCTCCAAATTACATTGCCGCCTTGACGCCCCAGGGCAGTGCTATGTCGAGCACAATCGCAGAGATGCTTAGCTCGGTCGAATTGAAAACAGAAATCCCCGACAACATTCGGGTTTACACCTGGGAGAAAGCAATCCTCAACGCCGCCCTTGCCCCTGTTTGTGCAATCACGAGACTGACCATGAAACAGGTTATGGATACACCCGAGGCGGTGGAGATGGTGAAAGCTATCATTGACGAGTCCGTTTTGGTAGCCAATGCGGATGGTATCAAATACGACAAAGGTTTTGGCGAGTTCTGTCTGAACTACTTGAAGGGTGGTGGGGACCATCGTCCTTCGATGGCATTAGATTTGGAAGGCGGACTGGCGACCGAAATCGACTACATGAACGGGAGAATCGCTCAGTATGGTCGCAAGTACGGTCTTGCTACGCCCAATAACCAAACCATCACGGCTCTGGTTCACATGCTGGAACGGTCGTCCCAATGAGCCTGATCTTGACATTGTAATTGGATGTGACTATCTTGCAATCTTAGGAGGAGAATATGAAACAGATGTATGCCTATCAAATGACTGCCAAGGATGCCCCGTTCGAGCGGGTCGAGTCGCCGTTGCCGAAAGCAGGCGAGGGCGAGGCTCTGGTCGAAGTTGCGGGTTGTGGAGTGTGCCACACGGATCTGAGTTTCTGGCATTATGGGGTACCCACCAAGCACGCGTTGCCGCTTGTGTTAGGCCATGAAATAAGCGGGACAGTCCTGGAAGGGCCGTCCGAACTTATCGGCAAGCCGGTCTTGATTCCGGCGGTGCTACCCTGCGGCGAATGCGAACTGTGTAAAAATGGAAGAAGCAACATCTGTCAGAATCAGAAGATGCCCGGCAATGATTTCGATGGCGGGTTCGCCAGCCACGTGGTCGTTCCGGCTCGATTCCTGACAGTCGTACCAGAGGCTGCTTTGGCCCAGGCTTCACTGGCCGAACTTTCGGTTATTGCCGATGCCGTATCGACGCCTTACCAGGTTATTGTCAAGAGCGATTTGAAGAAGGATGACTTTGCCGTCGTCATCGGGGTGGGCGGAGTTGGAATCTATGCGGCTCAACTGGCCAGGATACTCGGGGCCAAAGTTCTGGCCCTTGATATTGCGCAGGACAAACTGGATCAGCTTTCCGAAGTGGGTATCTCAAACACTTTGAATATCAAAGGCCTCGACATCCGGGAAACGAAAAAAGCCGTGAAGGCCGGCTGCAAGGAGATGGGTGCTTCGCCGTTTGGCTGGAAGATCTATGAGATGTCGGGAACGAAAGCCGGCCAAGAACTCGCCTACGCTCTTATGGGTATCGCCGGTACTCTGTCGATTGTAGGTTTCACACTCGACAAGCTTGAAGTACGCCTGAGTAATCTTATGGCTTTTGATGGCCAGGTCATCGGTACGTGGGGTTGCAAACCCGAACTCTATACCGATGTTGTCAGTCTGACGGCCGAAGGTAAACTCAAACTCAAGCCATTCACCGAAACATTTCCGCTATCGCAAATCAACGACATATTCGCGCGCACCTTGGAAGGGAAGATGTTGAAGAGATCAGTTCTCATCCCGGATTCCGAAGGTGCCTGATCATTAGGGAAGGATGACAAAGACAGTTTGAGGTCACGAGTGACCAGTATAACAGAACAGGAGAGTAGGAAATGGGAAGAGATATTGTCAGTCATGATCTGGTAGAAGTAGACTTCACGGAAATTATCTATGATCTGAAACCATGTCTCGGCCAGGACGGCAAAGAAGTCGACGGTCTCTACAATGCCTGGATTTGTCTCAACAATCCACAGCAATATAATTCATATACGACGGCGGCGGTTAAGGAAGTGATCCTGGCTTTCAGGAAAGCATCCAATGATCGTTCGGTCGCAAATGTTGTGTTTACGGCGGTGGGCGACAAAGCTTTCTGCACGGGCGGCAATACTAAGGAATACGCCGAGTATTATTCCGGAAGGCCGCTTGAGTACAAGCAGTACATGCGGTTGTTCAACGACATGATTACCTCCATTCTCATGTGCGACAAGCCGGTCATCTGCCGCGTGAACGGAATGCGTATTGCAGGTGGGCAGGAAATTGGAATGGCTTGCGACTTTACCGTCGCCAGCGATCTGGCTATCTTCGGCCAGGCCGGTCCCAGGCACGGTAGTGCTCCCGACGGCGGCAGTACTGATTTTCTTCACCTGTTCGTGGGTATCGAACGGGCCATGCAAAGCTGTACGCTCTGTGAAATGTGGAGCGCCTACGAGGCTAAGAACCTCGGACTAATAACGGACGCAGTACCCGTGCTGAAGCTGGGCGAAAACTTCGTACGCAATCCAATGGTGATCACCGATCGCTGGCTCAATGATTCCGGGGCTATTGTCTATGGCAGAACCAAATCGGGCGATGACCTCAAAGCGGGCAAAGGAAAACTCAAAGAAGGTGCGATTGATCTTACGCCTCTGGATGATTGCGTGAACGACCTCTGTACCAAGCTGCTTTACCTGATGCCGGATTGTGTCAATAAGACCCTCAATAGTCTGAGAAAAAAGAAACTGGAACACTGGGACAAAAACCAACAGAGTAACCGTGACTGGCTCGGACTGAACATGATGACCGAAGGCAAGGCCGGCTTCAGGGCCTTTAACGAAGGACCCCGCGGCAACAGAGAAGTGGACTTCATTAAGCTGCGCAAAATGTTGTCTGAGGGACACGCGTGGGACGATGAACTCCTTAATGCGATTCTGCCGAAGTAAGCATTATGAGTGACAAAATACAAACTCAATCGCTGCATGACGGCCAAGTCATGAGACTGACGCTAAACGCACCCAAGGCGAATATCCTGGATGCAGAGATGATGACCGATTTGCAGCAGGCGCTGGATGATTTGCGTCAGCAACCTGGTGTGAAGTTGTTGCAGTTCACGGGCGCAGGCAAACATTTCAGCTTTGGCGCCAGCGTACCGGAACACACCTGCGAGAATGCCCCGGCGATGTTGAAACAGTTCCACGAGCTGTTCTATACCTTGGCTGATCTTGCTATTCCAACCGCCGCGATAATCTCGGGCCAATGTCTGGGCGGCGGAATGGAACTGGCCCTTATGTGCAATTTCATGTTTGCCGATCAAACCGCCAAGTTGGGACAACCGGAAATCCAACTCGGTGTTTTTGCACCCCCGGCGTCATTGCTCCTGCCCATGAAACTAGGCCAGGCAAGAGCGGACGATATCCTGCTGTCCGGCAGAATGATTTCAGCCCTGGAGGCGGATGAATCCGGATTGCTGACAGAAGTATTTGATGATCACGAATCACTGCTGGCCGGGATTGAGGTTTGGATTGAGGAGCATATTCTCGCCAAGAGCGCCTCTTCCCTACGATATGCCGTGAGAGCCGCGCGCCTTGAGTTCAACCGGGTAATAAAAGAGAAGCTTCCCGAGCAGGAACGGCTCTATGTCGATGAGTTGATGGCCACGCACGACGCCAATGAAGGCATCGCGTCATTTCTTGAACGGCGTAAGCCGGATTGGAAGAACCGGTAGTCTTAACGTTTGAAGCCTTAATTGTAATTGATTGAAATGAAAAGAGTCCTAGCACTATTTAGTGTCAGGACTCTTCTTGAATTCAAAGCCAGCCTGTGCAGGCGAGATCGTCGCTACACTTTGGACCAGGTTGTCCCCGGTTTTTCCAACGAGTAGTAAACTTTGATGTCTTTTATTTCCTCGAAAATCTGAGGTACCACTTGAAGGTCCATGCCAATTTTAATGTCGCTCTCGGCAATCGATTCGCCAAACCAGGCCAGCAAACGTCCGCCATCTTTGAGATCAACAACTCCGACTGTGTAGGGAACGGTATCCTCGAATCCGGTCGGGGCGGCATGAATCTTCGTGAAACTAAGAAGTGTCGCTTGTCCGTCGTATTCCGTGAACTCGAATTCACCAGAGAGACACTTGCTGCAATCAGCCTTAGGCGGGAATGACTCTTGACCACACTGTTTGCACTTGGATGCCATCAGGTGACCGTCCTTGAGGTGGTCGGCGAAATCTGTAACTTTGGTGTACGGCGAGAAATTTACTTTTCCAAACCATTTAAACATAAGCTCAGTCCCTCCTGAGGACTTGGACAAAGCAATATTGTCCGATGCCACCAACATTGTGCGTGAGTCCGACATCGGCGTCCGGCACCTGGCGTTCTCCCGCTTCTCCTCTTAGCTGCTTGGCGATCTCCACCGTCATCGAGACTCCGGTGGCTCCGATCGGATGGCCTTTGGATTTCAGCCCACCGTCGACGTTGACCGGGGTCGATCCGCCAATGTACGACTGTTTTTCTTCGATGAACTTACCTCCGGCCCCTCGTTCGCAGAAGCCCAGGTCCTCATACGCCATGATCTCAGCTATGGTAAAACAATCATGAACCTCAGCAACCTTAATGTCCTTGGGGCCGACACCGGCCATTTCATAAGCGATCCGTGACGCTTCCTCGGCGCTAGGAAGTCCTGTCAGATTGGGTCGCCTGAGTACTGACATGCTGGCCGTCGAACAGGCCATACCGTCCAGCCAAACGACCGGCCCTTTGGCTTTCTTGGCGATTTCTTCCGAGGCAAGGATCACACAGGCCGCCCCATCGGCATTGGCGCAGCAATCGTAGACCTGGAAAGGATCAGATACCGGGTCCGATGCCAGAGCCTTTTCAATCGTGATTTCTTTCTGAAAGAGTGCGTTGGGATTCCGTGCGCCGTAGTAGTGATTCTTGACCGCTACCTGAAGCAGTTGTTCGCGCTTGGTGCCGAACTCGTGCATGTGGCTCTGGGCAAATAACGCGTAGTAGGCGGGGAAGGTGGTGCCGAACACCGACTCCCATTGCACCTCACCGACCCGCCCCATTAGGGCCAGAATCTCAGGGGTGGCCAGCTCCGTCATCTTCTGACAGCCAATGACCGCCATCATCTTGTGCGCTCCGGACCCGATACCCATCCAGGCGGTGCGTATAGCGGCACTGCCGGAGGCACAGGCCACTTCCGTTAACCAGGTTGGTTTTGGGTTCAATCCCAGGTATTCTTGTACAACTCCGGGCAATGAGCGTTGTTTGTGGTACTCGGGGACTGAGCCGATTACCGTACCGTCGATGTCAGCTGGATCCACCTGGGCATCATGGATTGCCTCGCGGTATGCCTCGAAGGCCAACTCCTGAACGGTGGCATCACTTCTGCGTCCAAACTCTCCGTGTCCTATACCTATTATTCCCACTCGGGCCATATTGGTGCCTCCTAAATGTATTGACCGCCGTCGATCTTGAAGATTTCTCCGGTTATGTGGCGAGCCTTGTCCGAACACAGAAATGTAACCAAATAGGCCACGTCATCCGGAGCAGCGATTCGCCCCAGAACAGTCTCATCGATGGCCATATTGAGAAACTCAGCGGGTATGTTCTTGGCCATGTCGGTCATCACCATGCCGGGGGCAACAACGTTCACGGTGACGTTGAACTTGCCCAGTTCCTTGGCTAATGATTTGCTCATGGCGATTTCGCCACCCTTGGAAGCCGCGTAGTTTGTCTGGGCGAACTTACCGCGAAGGCCGTTTATGGATGAGATATTAATGATTCTTCCGCTCTTCTGATCCTTGAAGATGAGTGCGGCGGCTTTGTTGTAATTGAAATACCCCTTGAGGTTAACATTAATAACCTGATCCCATTGCTTCTCGGACATCTTCCAGATCACACCGTCCCAGTTGATGCCAGCGTTGCAAATCATGATGTCAAGTCCGCCAAATTCCTCCGTGACGGTTTTCACCATATTTTGCGCATCATCATAATTCGACACGTCCGCCTGAATCGCCAATCCCTTCCTACCCATAGCGACAATCTGCTCAGCGACCTTTTTTGCCTCCGTGTCATGCTTGCGGTAGTTGATGGCAACATCGCATCCCTCGCGAGCCAGTTCCAATGCGATAGATGTTCCAATACCTACACTACCTCCGGTAACTATTGCACGTTGACCTTTCAGACCAAGATCCATCCTTTTATCCTCCTTAAATATATCGAAGAAACACTAGTTCTTCAGGCACAAGTAAACCTTTGGACAAGGGACCCATTCAAACAAACATAGCCGGCAAGATAGGGTGCACAGCGTGAGAATCAACTGTTTTCTCCGGCAATCGGTGCGCGGCTACAGTCGCATCCCTGGAACCGAAGACAGATCACTCTCCGATAACGCCGGATCCGACGAACTTGACATAGATCCTCCTTTTGTTACCTTTCCACCGGAGTACATATATTGATACCAAAAAGCCATAAACTGCACAACCGCATACCCCCACAAGGTTATCAGGATGGTCCGCGCATCAGGGGTAAGAAGGTGAATATCACCGGAGTGATTCTCGCCGCCGGGACTTCCTCGCGGATGGGTTCGGCTAATAAGCTTTTGTTGAAATACCGGGAGCACACGATTATTGAAGAGACCCTGGTGCAAATGTCGAATTCCAGGGTCGACAATATTCTCATTGTCACAGGATATGAGAGCACTCAGATCGAAAAACTGTTGTCTGGCAGAGTGAACGATAGAGTGAGGTTGATATACAATCCTAACTATCTTCAGGGCCGAGCAGAGTCAATCAAGATAGCTATCTGCCACATTGCGGACGAAGCCGGCGCTGCTCTGTTCATGGTGGCGGACAAACCGGGTGTCACCTCCGACTTGATAAACCGGGCTATTGATCAATACAAGCAAATTCTGCCGGCCATCCTCTACGTGGATACACCGACTGGCCGTGGTCACCCGATCGTGTTCTCGAGCGCTCTGTTCAATGACCTGCTCTCGCTGGAAGGTGATCGAGTAGGCAATGAACTTGTCAGCCGGTACGAAGCTGACGTTGCTAAGCTGATGGACCAGACACAACAGATTGACATTGACGATGAATCCGACTATCTTATGGCGCTGCAATATGGAGCTGACAGATAGAGGTAAGACAACCTATGCAGACGGGATCATAGCACCGGCCAAAACACAAACAAAACAGGTTACGGTTCATGAGTATCTTTGAAGAAATGCACAATAGTAAGAAGGCTGGTCTGCCCTTTGTGCTGGCCACCATCGTGCGGACGGCCGGACCGTCGCCGCGATTGGCCGGAGCCAAAATGCTGGTGTTCCCTGATGGGACAATCTCAGGCACAATAGGTGGCGGCACATTTGAAAAGTTGGTTATTGACGATTGTCTTCGACTGTTGAACACGGGCGTGAACCACGAGTTGAAACGATATGCATTTTCGCAGATGGGTAAGGATGCAACCGGAATGTCATGTGGAGGTGAAGGGGAAGTTTTCATGGAAGTCAGCTCCAGACCGAAGAGATTGTTGATTTTTGGCGGGGGGCATATCTGCAACGAACTCGTAAGACTTGCCGCCGGTTCCGAGTTCTCGGTTTGCGTTATTGATGATCGCCCGGATATTCTGAGCAAATACAATGAACCTGTGACGACCCTGACGACAGATTCTAACTACCAGGAAAATCTCCCCGCTCTTGATCGCGATTGTTATGTGGTCATCGTCACCCGCTCCCATAAGCACGACGAACCGGTCCTGGCGCAGGTCATTGAGGAAAAGTGTGCGTACATCGGCATGATTGGATCAAAGGCGAAGGTTCGCAAGATGTTTGCATCCCTGGAGAAATCGGGTGTAGATCCGGCGCGGCTGGAGCAGGTGCACGCCCCCATCGGTTTGAACATCAAGGGTGAAGGCCCCTATGAAATCGCCGTCTCCATACTGGCCGAGTTGATCTCCGTAAAGAACAAGACAGACTGAAATCCAGGGTGACTTCGCATTCCGTCAAGAATAGGGTAATCGTCCGAGGGGCGGGAGAGATGGCCTCAGGGGTCATAAAATACCTGGTACTGGACGGCCATAGCGTGGTCGCCCTGGAGAAGCCGGCTCCTTCGTGTGTAAGGCGTCACGTGTGTTACGCCGAAGCGTTTTTCAAGGAGAGATTAACGATTGAGGGGGTTACTGCCGTCCTCGTTAGTAACGTGGAAGAGGCCGAGGCAACCACCGATGATCGGATTGTTCCTCTATTGATCGATCCGGAAGCCAAACAACTGTCCACTTTAGCACCGATGGTAGTTATCGACGCTCGTATGCTCAAACAGCGAAGCGAGACTAATCTCGGAATGGCGCCCGTAGTGATCGGTCTCGGTCCGGGTTTCACTGCTTCTGATAATTGCCATGCTGCCATAGAAACGAACCGAGGGACAAACCTGGGACGAGTACTTTACTCCGGTTCTCCCGAGGTCTATTCCGGTGTCCCTGCTTCTGTCCACGGGTATAGTCGGCGGAGAGTCCTGCGCTCTCCCGCCCAGGGCACGTTTGTGGCTCGGTGCAGAATCTCGGACACTGTTCGGTCCGGTCAGGTTCTCGGCTATGTTAAGTCGATCGCAGTCGTTGGCGCCATTGACGGGGTCGTGCGGGGGTTGATCCATGATGGCCTGGAAGTAGATATAGGTCAGAAGATCGGCGATATCGATCCCCGTAGTGTGAAGGAACACTGCTATGTAATGTCTGACAAGGCCAACGCCATCGGCGAAGGTGTACTTGAGGCCCTGCGAGAACTTAGATGCCTATAGAGACTCAACTACAGTGACTCACGAAGTCTGTCGCCCAGACCGCTTTTGGGCTTCACGTATTTGGCCGTTGCCCTGGCCACTGTGTCACCATCTTGGTTGACGGCCTGCCCCTCGGTCAGGTAGACACTCCCTTTGCCGCCGGATTTCCAGCCTTCAAGGTGGAGTTTGTCGCCACAGTTAGCTGGCTTCAGGAATTGAACTGTGAGTTCGGCCGTGACGGCAAGAATCCCCTGAGCCAGAAGTGACTTTATCATAACTTCGTCGAGCAGAGTGGCAACAATGCCGCCATGAAACACATTCTTGTAACCGGAGAAGGCCTCATTCGCGGTGATGTCGCAGACGGCCTTATCTTCGTCCCAGAAAAACCTGGCCTTGAGACCCGTCTCGTTTTCCTGGCCGCAGACAAAGCAGCCAGAGTATAAAGGGATCTCCTTCACAATGATTGTCGTTTGCCCTTACCGATACGCACTGCCGATAATCATTCGCATAGCCTCGGAAGTGCCTTCGTATATCCTGGTTATCCGGGCGTCTCGATACAAGCGTTCTGCATTATAGTCCTGTGTGTAACCGTAACCACCATGCATCTGAACATTAGCATCGGCCGCTATGCAGGACGTTTCGGACGCTTTGAGTTTGGCCTTGGCCGCTTCGGTAGAGAAGCGCTCACCTGCATGGCACTTCGCCAGGGCGTCGTACAGAAGCAGCCGAGAGCAATCGATATCCAACCGGACGTCGGCAAAGGTGAACTGGGATGCTTGGAAGCTGGCAATCGACTTGCCAAATTGGATACGATTCTGAGCGTATTCTACGGCTTCGGTGAAGGCTTGCTCAGCCATTCCGAGGGCTCCAGCGGTAACTCCCAGTCGACCGTAATCAAGAACGGTCAAAGCAACTCTCAGTCCCTTGCCGAGTTCTCCGAGCATTGCATCGGGGGACACTTTGACGTCTTGAAAATGAACACTACAGGTCTTGGATGACCTTATCCCCAGCTTCTTCTCCGGAAGGCCGACCGAAAGACCTTCAGCATCACGTTCTACCAGGAATGCCGTATGTCGATTCTCCGTCTTGCAAATCACGACGAAAAACTTAGCAATATCGGCTGATGTGATGAACATCTTTTCCCCGTTAAGAACAAAGCCGTCGGGGCCGGACTCGGCTTTGGTACTTACGGCCGACACATCGGTCCCGGCATTCGGCTCTGTGAGACAAAACGAGGCAATGCCGCCACTGGCCATCAGGGGTGAGTATTTCTTCTTCTGTTCGTCATTACCATATAGCTCAAGGCTCTTGTAGCCGAGACTGAGGTGCGCGGCAATCAGCGTTGCGAGGCCGCCGTTGGCACGTGCGAATTCTTCAATAATACCGGCCAAAGAGAATTGATCGACTCCCATTCCGCCGAATTCTTCAGGAATCGCACATCCGAGATATCCAAGATCCGCCATCTCCTGAAGCAGGTCGTCGGGAATCCCTTCCTCATCGAGTTTCCGGGTAACTGGGAAGACGCGCTTCTGACAGAATTCTCGCGCCATGGCCGCGAATTCAAGCTGTTCATCAGTCAGTTTGAGTGATACCACCGTTTTCTCCTATAACTTCCTTGCTTCTAATCTCTTTGTCCCTCAGGACTGGAATCATGGGTTGGCCCTTGGTCGATGATGATCATTCTTATCGGGCCCTCACGTTTACTTGTTGCATCCTGTTACACAGGATGATGCAGTGATCTCTTGCCACACTTTCTCGATCACGTCTACCGCGAACTCCGTGTCCTCTTTGTTCCCGGAACTGATGCGAATGCCATTGGCCACGCCAAAGGACCCGGCATGTCTGACAATAAGTCCGTAGTCCAGACATCGCTCAAAGAACAGCCGCGCAACTTCCTCTGTCGGCAGCAACACCAACACAAAACAGGCGACCGTTTTAACATATGGAATCTCAAGTCGGTCAAAGCAGGTCGTAAATCGAGCCAGTGATTGCTCATTGACCTCAATAGTTCGTTGCAGGAATTCGTCATCAGCCAAGGCCGCCATGGCGGCTACCTGAGCCGGCTGATTGGGCTCGAACGGAAGCTTTACCTTATAGAGGGCATCAATAAGATACTCTGGCCCCACGGCAAATCCGATCCGCAGCCCGGCCAGTCCATAGACCTTGGACAACGAGCGAGCGATAATGAGGTTCTCGTGGGAGTATTGCAAACCATCCGGATAGCCGTCATGTTTGGACGCATATGCACAATACGCTTCGTCCAGAATGACTAACACTTCCTTAGGGACCTGGTCCATGAAGGCCTCAAACCGGCTCTGCGAAAACATCGTACCGGTCGGATTGTTAGGATTAGCCAAATAGACGATCTTGGTATCGGTCGATACCGATGCGGCCAGCACCTCTAGGTCAATGACATAGTCGGTTAATGGAACGAGACGCACCTTCCGGCCTTGTTTGTTGGTATTGACGAAGATCCCGGTAAAGGTTGCATCGACGGTTAGAATCTCGTCGCCTTCGAGTGTAAAGGCGTTGATGACATACGCCAGGAGGGCATCGGATCCGTGGGCGCACATAACCTGTGAAGGACTCCTGCCATACCTCTCTGCGATGGCCTTCACCAGTTCGGTCGAGCGGGGATCCACGTATCTGTGCAGGTCGGCACCTAATTGTCTCAGAGCGGCCACCGCCTTGGGCGAAGGGCCGTGCGGATTCTCATTGGAAGCCAGCCTGACGATGCGGTTTAGTTTTTTCTCGTGGGTTAGTTCCCTAATCGATTTGGCGGTCTGATATGCCTGAAGCTTTCTTACATGTTCTGGTATCTTAATCATAACATCCTCGGACCTATAAACAGCGAACCTGAATCGTCAACTTCTTCCGAACTGAACCGCACCATGCACACAGTTCGTTCTTTGCGCTCCGATCGACTATACCCCTGCTGTGGTGGAGGTTGAAATCGGTAAGCCACGTACTACCATTGTTCATAAACGTGCACAAGACATCCACAGCTCGCATGTGGTCGAACAAAGTAACCTACTGAACTCTTGAAACTAAGGGTAACTCGTCTGGTTGGCAACCAATTTCTGGTAGTCCCTTTCATGATGAGGCCGGAAGAACTTCAGTCCGGTTGTTAGGTGGGGATGGATTCGGCTCCACCCCCGCGAATCTCAATGAAGATCGAGCGCAAACAGCGCGAGCGTCAAAATGGCATTATCACCGAAATAGCTGGGAATCCGGACGCCCCCTCCTGGAGGAGTCATATCTGCGTCAAGGGCATTGCCGTACCGCAGCTACATTATATTATCGTCTGTTGTTTTTTCACTTACAGCCTTGCGAATAAACTCGATCGCCGCCGAAGTCGACGCACCGGGCGTAAACACTTTGGCAATACCCATCTTTTCGAGTTCTTCCTTGTCCTCGTCGGGGATAATGCCACCCCCAAAAAGAATAATATCACCGGCGTCTTTCGTTTTCATAACTTCAAGAATGGCTGGGAACAACGTCATATGCGCTCCCGACAAAACCGACACACCAATGGCGTCGACGTCTTCCTGTACGGCGGCATCCACAATCATCTCCGGCGTTTGTCGCAGGCCGGTGTAGATAACTTCCATGCCGGCGTCACGAAACGCGGCGGCGATAACTTTGATACCCCGGTCGTGACCGTCAAGGCCGGGTTTTGCTAACAGTATTCTGATTTTTTGTTCGGACATTGTTGGTCTCTATCTCCTCGGATTTCTTATCGTGACCATCCCTCTCCCCTAACACGGTCGCATAGCGGCCGCCGTCTCCGAATATTCGCCCCATTCCTCGCGCAAAACATCACACATTTCGCCCACCGACGCATACGCCCGGCTGCATTCCAGCAAAGCCTCAAACGTGTTACCATCGCCACGAGCAACTTCGCGCAGGTTCGACATTGCTGCCTGCAACTTGGCATCGTCGCGCTCGGCCCGAACCTTTTTCAAGAATGCACACTGGTCCGGTTCAACCTGTTTGTCAATCCTGAGCACGGGGATGTCGATCTCTTCGTCTTCCATTTCGTAATCATTGACACCGACAATAATGCGGTCCTTCTTTTCCAGTTCCTGCTGGTGACGATAGGCCGCACGGGCAATTTCCTGCTGGAAAAACCCGTCTTCAATACACTGTAACACTCCCCCGCGCTGCTCGATCTCGTCAAAATATTTTTCAGCTTCGGCTTCCATCTGGTCAGTCAGGCTCTCCACAAAATACGACCCGGCTAACGGATCAACCGTATTGGCGGCGCCGGTTTCGTGAGCGATAATTTGTTGTGTGCGCAATGCTATCGTAACCGCTTTTTCCGAAGGCAGCGCCAGGGTTTCATCCATAGAGTTAGTGTGTAGCGACTGCGTACCACCCAACACACCACTGAGGGCTTGCACAGCAACGCGAACGATATTGTTCTCCGGCTGTTGAGCAGTCAATGAACAACCAGCTGTCTGGGTGTGGAAACGGAGCAACCACGAACGGGGGTTTTTGGCACCATATTTGTCACGCATCCTCTTGGCAAAAATACGACGAGCGGCGCGGTATTTACAAATCTCTTCAAAGAAATCACTATGAGCATTGAAAAAGAACGACAAGCGCGGTGCAAAATCATCGACGTTCTGTCCGTCTTCAATAGCCGACTCGATATACTGGAAACCGTCAGCAAGAGTAAACGCCAGTTCCTGTACGGCGGTAGCACCTGCTTCGCGAATGTGGTAGCCGGAGACCGAGATCGTATTCCACTGCGGGACATGTTTCGTGCAATAGTCCATCATATCAGTAATAAGCCTAAGAGATGGTCGCGGCGGGTAGATGAACTCTTTCTGGGCGATGTATTCCTTGAGAATGTCGTTTTGAAGTGTGCCTCGCACCTTGTCAAACGGAACGCCCTGTTTTTCGGCAACAGCCAGATACATAGCCAGCAGCATCGAAGCAGGCGAGTTGATCGTCATCGAGGTAGACACTTTCGCCAGGTCAATGCCGTCGAAAATGATCTCCATGTCGGCCAGCGTATCGACGGCTACGCCGCACTTACCGACTTCGCCAAGTGAACGGGAGTGGTCGGAATCGTAACCCATCAGGGTTGGCAGATCAAAGGCGGTTGAGAGGCCGGTGCCCCCCTGTTTGAGAATATAGTGGAACCGCTCGTTTGTCTGCCGGGGAGTACCCATGCCGGCAAACTGGCGCATAGTCCACAAGCGGCTTCGGTACATCGTGTGGTGTACTCCGCGCGTGTATGGAAACTCGCCCGGAAAGCCAATGCTGTCCCAGAAATGTTCGTCGCGGTCGGCTCCTTTGATCGAGTCGGGGCCGTATAGTTCATCTATTTCAACCGATGACACTGTGAAAAAACGCGGGCGTGATTTCCTATTGCGGAACTTCTCGGCCACCTCATTCCAGCTGATGCGATGCTTTTTGAGCTTACTCAGAAATGTCTTGCCAAACATATGTTATGTACTCCATCTCACAATTAGTAGCATAAGATAACTAAGCTATTATCCGAGCGCAAGTAAGGTTGGAAAATGGGTAGAAAAATGAAATCGGAGCGGTGAGAGGATAGAACTCACGTCCTGGATGAGAATCGGCGATAAAGCCGCTCGCCAACCGCGTATGGGTCGGTCTGGCCACGCGCAATTTCATCCACGATCTGATCAAATTGTACTTCGTGCGCCAAAAGATCGACAAAATCTCGTTGGAAACGGTTTTGCAGCACGCTTACAATTTGTTTTTTTATCTGCTCACGGCGGTGCGATTCAAAGCGGCCTTTGGACCGGGCATCCTCAATAAAATCGTGAATCTTGACGACCAGTTTGTCGACATTTTTCCGAGTAACGGCCTCGGTTGGAATAACCGGTACTCTCCAGGCGCCATCCTCTGTCTTGCGGAGCTGCATGGCCTGGCGCAACTCGGAGGTAATCCGTTCGGCTCCCGGTCGGTCGGCCTTGTTGACACAAAAGATGTCGGCGATTTCCGTCAGGCCGGCTTTCATAGTCTGAACCGCGTCGCCCGATTCCGGCACCACGACGACTACCACCACATCGCAGGTATCAACAATATCAAGCTCCACCTGTCCCACACCAACCGTCTCGATAAGAGTAATGTCGAAACCGAAAGCATCATAGACAACCGTCACATTGTGCGTAGCGGCCGTTAGTCCGCCGGAGACACCACGGGTAGCCATGGAACGGAAATACACGTGGCCGTCAGGCGGGAAATCGTTCATCCGGACCCGATCACCCAAAAGCGCTCCACCTGTGAACGGTGAGCTCGGATCTACGGCGATAACTCCTACTCTCTCATTATCCTTGAGGAATTCGTGGATCAAACAATTGACGAGAGTTGATTTGCCGGCTCCGGGAGGGCCGGTTATACCTATGCGCAGAGAGTGTCCGACCGATTTGTACAGTCGGGTCAGTAGATCACGATATCCAGTACAACGGTCTTCGACAAACGAGACAATCCGGGACAAGGCTCGAATATCACCGGCCTGAAATTTGTCGATCACGGCCATAGTCAGCCCTCACATCAGACAGTGGCAGTACCGGCTGTGAGACGAATATCTTTGAGCCGAATCTGCTTCCGGGTGACATTGCGGTAGGTGTTGTACTCGACCACATACACAACATCAACCAGACAGCCTCTCGAAGAAATCAAACGGACAGTATCACCGAATCCAAAACCGATAACGTCAAACTCCGCATCCCCCTTGCGTATCCGCATCTTGAGATGATTGTTACCGACTACATAAGGCTGGGCGGAGACCTCACAATTACGGGTCAGAAATACCGGTCGCATGTTCTGAGGACCAAAAGGTGCAAAGGACTCAATGTTGGTCATGAAATCATCGTCGATATCAGTAAGTTCGATCTCGAGGTCAATGTGAAACTTAGGAACAATATCTTCCTCGGAGAGAATGCGGTTAGAAACCTCTACAAATTTGATGCGGAACTCCTCAACATTCTCAGGAGCAATCGATAACCCGGCTGCGTATTTGTGTCCGCCATATCGGATGAGAAGGTGCTCGCATTCCTTGAGAGCCTCACAGAGATGGAAACCAGGAATGGATCGGGCCGAACCTTTGCCTTCACCGTTCACCACTGAGATCATTACCGTTGGCAGGTAGTAACGTTCTACAAGACGACTTGCCACGATTCCAATAACTCCCTGGTGCCAGTCATCACCGGCCAGTACAATTGCTCGATCGGTACCGATTTCGACCAATTCTTCCATTTGAGCGAGAGCCTCATTGAGTGTCTTCTCGTCGATGTCCTTTCGTCGGCGATTCTCGCTGTCGAGCTTACGAGCAATCTCCGCAGCTACCCGTTCGTCACGAGTGGATAACAAACGAATTGCCTCACTTGCATCACCCAGGCGACCAAGAGCATTGATTCGCGGAGCCAGAACGAAAACTACCTGGCCCGTACTTATGTCTTTACCCATCAGACCGGAGATAAAAGTTAGCGATTTAAGACCCGGCTTTGTGGTTCGGGCAATCTGCCTGATACCGAACTTGGTTAGAGTGCGGTTTTCATTTACCAGAGGAACAATATCAGCCGCAGTTCCAAGAGCTACCAGATCGAGATGTTCCCAGAGATCACGCTCGTCCTGATTGAGCGAACTGTAAAGAGCCTGAGCAAACTTGAACGCCACACCCACCCCGGACAGTTCGGTCTTGTAATTACAATCAGCTTGCTTGGGATTGATTATGGTGTACGCTTCTGGCGTATCGGCACCCGGTTCGTGGTGGTCGGTGACGATGACATCAATTCCGACCGATTTGGCATAACCAATTTCCACCACTGCCGTAATACCGGTATCGACCGTAATGATGAGCGAGACTCCCCGCTCTTTGGCTTTATCGATACCTTCTTTGGACAAGCCATATCCTTCAGTCAGACGATTGGGCAAATGGAAATCGACCTGACCACCAAGCTTGTTGATGACCATATACAGCAGTGATGTAGCGGTAATGCCATCGACATCGTAGTCCCCGTAGATTGTAATCTTCTCATTATTGAATAGGGCCTCGGTGACGCGTTCGATTCCGTCCTTCATACCTACCAGCGAGAAGGGATCTACAAGATCAGTCAGGTCAGGATCAAGGAAGCGCTTGATCGCCACAGGATCATTCATTTCTCGACTGATAAGTATCTTGACCACGTTGGCGGGTAATTCTGTCGCCGACACCAGATCTTGAACAAGCTGGGGATCTCGATCTTCAGCAACCACCCATTTGAGTGGCATAGATCTGCGGATCAGAACCATTTTGGTCTCCTCTATTCTGAGGAGGACTTGACAAGCAGGAAATAAGCCGAGTTCTGTAACTCGCCGATGGCGAGCCAACAGTCATTTATCTTGGCGGTCCGGTTGCCCGGTCGCTCTGTGCGGCCCACCCGGGAATGATAACGGGGCGAATCAACCCCTCTTCCCCTATTTGGCCTTGCTCCAGGCGGGGTTTACCCACGGCACTCATTACTGAGTGCCGCCGTGGTCTCTTACACCACGTTTTCACCCTTACCCACCAATGGCGGGCGGTATAGTTTCTGCGGCACTTTCCGTCGGATCACTCCGCCCCGGTATTACCGGGCGCCTCGATTCTTTGGAGCTCGGACTTTCCTCACCTTAAATTTTCATTCAGGGCGCGACTGTTTCTCCTACTTCCCAAGTCCTTGATTATAATAACAACACAACAACATTCTAGTTAATTTCAGCACCGACGACCTCAGTACATCCTGCGGTAGTTGGGTGCTTCTTTAGTAATTGGGACCGAGTGCGGATGCGACTCCACCATTCCGGCGGCAGTAATGCGCACCATTTCAGATTTCTCGCTAAGCTCCGCCAAGGTCGCTGCCCCACAGATTCCCATCCCGGAGCGCAGACCACCGACCAGTTGATAGACGGTGTCCTCCAGCATTCCTTTGTATGGTACGCGTCCTTCTATTCCCTCCGGGACAAACTTGGCCGCTTCTTCCTGTTTTCGCTGAAAATAGCGGTCGTGACTGCCCTGCTTCATTGCCCCTAAGGAACCCATACCCCGGTATACCTTGAACGAACGGCCTTCAAACAGGACCGTTTCGCCCGGAGATTCTTCGACTCCGGCAAACAGCGATCCGACCATTACAGCACTGGCTCCACACGCCAGCGACTTGACAATATCGCCACTGAAGCGAATGCCACCGTCCGCCACTACCGGCGTACCGCTTTTAAGGGCGGCCTCAACCGCGCATATTATGGCTGCAATCTGCGGTACTCCGGCCCCGGTGACAATGCGTGTAGTACATATTGATCCGGGACCAATTCCTACTTTGACACAGTCGCACCCGGCATCAATGAGCGCCCGTGTACCGTCGGCGGTGGCTACATTTCCGGCCATCAGGGGTAGTGAAGGATATTTCTTTTTTATGGCTGTAACTCCGTCGAGCACACCCTGGCTGTGTCCGTGGGAACTGTCAATCACTAGCATATCCACCCCGGCCCATACCAACGCACCGGCCCGCTCCTCAAGGTCTTCGCCGACACCAATAGCGCCAGCCACCCTCAACCGACCCTGATCGTCCTTGGCTGCGTTCGGATACTGAATCTTCTTCATGATATCCTTGACGGTGATCATGCCCTTGAGCATGTAGTCATCATCGACAATCAATAGCTTCTCAATACGGTGCTTATGCAGTATTCCCTGGGCGGTATCCATATCTGTGCCTTCTTTGACCGTGACCAGGTTCTCTGAAGTCATGACTTCCGATATTGGAACCGCTGTATCCTTGTGAAAGCGAAGATCCCTGTTAGTCAGAATGCCTGCGAGCTTTCCCTGCATTGTAATGGGAATACCTGAAATAGAGAAACGGCTCATAACCTTTAGGGCCTCTCCAACGGTGTCAGTAGGAGATAATGTTATGGGATCGACGATCATACCCGACTCGGAACGTTTGACCTTGTCGACTTCATCGGCCTGAACTTTGGGCGACATGTTCTTGTGAATAACGCCTATCCCTCCCTGCCGGGCCAGCGCAATAGCCAGCCTTGATTCGCAGACGGTGTCCATAGCCGACGCCACCAGAGGAATTTTAAGATTGAGGTTGGGAGCGATGCTGGTAGTGATGTCGGTCTCGCGCGGTAACACGCTCGAATGAGCCGGCACCAGCAGCACATCGTCAAAGGTCAGGGCAATGTCATCCAATATACGAGTCATTGACTACATCCACAGACTTCCGGGATTCGATTCACTCGAAACCCTCAATTCGAAATATCATCATCCCAATAAAGCATTCGTCCACAACTATCACAAGTGTTGATACGGTCGCCGCGACGGATTTCCTGGACTTTCTTGGGTGTCAGGGCTTTGTTGCAAGAGCTACAGGAACGCCGTCTTACGGAAACCACTACTGTACCACCTTTGCCCTTACTCACACGCTGGTATATCGACATGATCGGGCGGGGAATTTGCTTGAGGATAACTGATCGCTCCTGCTCTTTCGAGGCCACTGTGTCGCCGATGGAATCTATCTTTTCCTGAAGGATTTTCAGCTGACGGGCGTTGTTCTCCCCGATCTGCTCATGTTTCTCTTTGATTTCAGGAAGCTCAGCGGTGAGTCTTTCAACTCGTTCCATCGTTTCGAGCAATTCATGTTCAGCTGTTGAGATCGTCGCTTTGACGGAATCTATCTGAGACACCAGCGCATCGTATTCCTTGTTCGTCTTGATCGTCATCATTTGCTGCTGGTATTTCTGGAGCTCGGCCTCTTTGGTCTTAGCCTCTAACTCCAGATTCTTCTGAGCTAGCTTTGATTCTTCGAGTGTCGCCGATGTCTCCTCAAGCTTCATCTGAACGTCCTTAACTTCGTGGTCGAGATTGCCCATCATGTCGGGCAGATACTCCTTGGAGCGCTCCAGTTCGCCGAGGTCATAATCAATTACCTGTAGTTTCAGCAACAGCTCGATATCGCTCTGCATCCGGGTCTCCTCCTTTGCTGCAACAACCTTCATCATCATCACCTAAAGCAGAAAACGCATTCCCCGTTAGTACCGGGAGAATGCGTTTCTCGTTACTTTTATTGCACTCCGCATAGCCTCTTCTGGGCAAAGGCTAACGGAGAGCCAGAGTGTTTTTCGAATCTTTCCAAAGACCATAAACGCCTACACAAAATGGGCAATACTGGATTCGAACCAGTGACCTCTCGGATGTGAACCGAACGCTCTAACCAACTGAGCTAATTGCCCTCACTGGTCCTCACCGTCATCATCACTGGGCCCTGCAGGACTCGAACCTGCGACCCGCTGATTATGAGTCAGCTGCTCTAACCAACTGAGCTAAGGGCCCAATTGTACTTGAGCCTGACAACTTATCTTCTATTCGACATTTCGTCAAGTCTTATTATTGTAACATTTTAATTCGCCCAGAAGTTCTCCGGCCTTCGATTATCTGCAAATCTTCGTCTTTATATACACACAAAGCTATCTTTTTACAGATCAATCTCAACTTCAAGCACAGTTTCTTCGGTCTCATTTGCCGAGACCAGCACATTACCGGTAGCATCAACCGCCATCGAAGCACCCCCGAATTCGTTGCAACTGTCACGGCCCACTGAGTTTACACCGACCACAGGGACTTTGTTTTCAACTGCCATCTGGACCAGAAGGCGTTTCCAATCCTCAATCCGCACCTGTGGGAAAGCGGCTGGCACAAAGATAATCTCAGCTCCAATCGACACTAGTTGCTTAAAAAGATCAGGAAAGCGGAGATCGAAGCAGATCGCCACCCCCAAGAGACCATGGCGCGTTTTGAACAGGCCTGGCATGTCCCCTGCTTGATATATTTTGTCTTCATTCATAGGGCAAAAGAGGTTGATCTTACGATACATCTGGTGCTGACCCCGATCGTAATACATATAGCAATTGTACAGCGTCTCATCCACCTGATACGGTAAACCGAGCATGATACTCGTTTGATGGTCCTTGAGACTCTTCAGTACAGTCTCAAGCGGCTTGACGGGCTCTTGCTGGTACAGAATTCCGCTGGTGCTAAGTTCGGCGAAACAGACGAGGTCAGCCCCGGACTTCTCTGCGTTCTGGATATACGCCGTGTGATCCAGCTTGCTGGTATCTTTCTGAACGATGTGGATACGCATTTGGTAGAGATAACACAAACGAGCCACGCTGTCAATGTCCAGCCGATTGAGTAGTAACATTTGCAGATCAGGATCCCTTACGATCCTGACGCAATTGCCTATATTGTCAGTCTTCGTAGGATACCTCCCTTAGTGGTTCTGCCAATTCGAGACGACGAGCAAGGACCGCGTTGCCAATCAACGCATTGACAAAACGACAAAACGGGGATATATTAATCAAGTAGTCATTTGAACAAACCAAACACGCTGGAGGTGTTCGCCATGCGCAACACCCGTATAATATCAGTTCTGCTCGCAATGATATTCCTGGTTGTTTCATCTCTGGTGGCCAATGCGGTCACGATTCACGTCCCGTCAGAACAGCCCACGATTCAGCAGAGTATTAATGCCGCGGTGAGTGGAGATATGGAGCCGATAACACCGGCAAACTACCCGGTGTCCACACCCTCAACGGTATATCAGAATGAACAGCAAATAGAGGTCTGCCCCACCGATAGCAACATTGTCATAGCTGTTTGGCGCGACTTCCGGCTGGGATACCGACAGATTGGCATAGGTCGCTCAACCGATGGCGGCAACACATGGACTGATTCGCTGATAAGGACTGATTTCCAGGTTTTTGAATGGCAGTCCAACCCGGCCATGGCTGTAGATGCTGAGGGCAACTTCTATATCAGCTACCTTGACGCCGATTCTACCTCAGCCCAGGCAGGTCGGCGTGATTCCTCCCACATCACTTTGATCAAATCTATAGACCAGGGCTACAGCTGGACCGGTCCGGTGACCGTTGTTGATACAATCGGGAACTACTTCGAAGACAAGCCATTGATGACTGTCGACAGGACCGGCGGTTCAAATCACGGGAACATATACCTCGCCTGGTTTCGGTCTGACCTGCAGGGTGGAGGTTCACGGACCATTTTCGCTCGTTCGGTCGACGGTGGCGCCAGCTTTGATACGGTCTCCCTGGACACCTACATAGGCTTTGCGCAACCGATAGTCGGCAGCGACGGTTCAGTCTATATTTTCGGTAATGGATATATCTACGAACCGTTCCACGAAGCGGAGATGGTTGCCAAGTCAACAGATGGAGGACAAACGTTTAACAGCCCCGAAGCAATCGCCCTGTCCGACGGCGAATTTGGCATCATCGACGGTAATGTAGGAGTGTTTACCGGACCCACTGCGACGGCCGATATCAGTGGTGGTCCTTATGATGGTTATATTTATGTTGCTTTTGCTTCCAAGGACGTCACCAACAGCACATATTACGATTACAACATTGAGTTCGTTCGTTCCACGGACAATGGGCAAACATGGTCAGAGAAGGTTTTCGTCAATGACGACTTGACAGGTCCGGGGGCGATGTACGATCAGTTTCACCCCTGGCTGGTTTGTAATGAAGAAGGTAACCTTGCAATTATATTCTATGACCAACGGACTGATACCGCCAATCATACGAAGTTTGATCTCTTCGCCGCCTATTCGTTCGACGGAGGACAAACATTCAGCACCAATCATCGCATTTCCGACACTTCTGTTGATCCCAGTCTATTTGTAACAAAAGAGGACTTCGCTTTCGGAATCGAACACTCGGGGAACGAATCTGATATTGCGACTTCCCCCGCCGGTGGCGGTGGGCTGTCGGATTATATCGGCTGTACCATATTCAAGGATCATATCAATGCCGTCTGGACCGATACCAGAATAGGCAGGCCAAGTATCTACGGCGCGAACTGGATATTACCACTTCTTCAGCCGCGGTTGATCAGTCCACTAAACGGTGACTCAGTTCCCTCTGAGTTCCCACGATTCAACTGGTCTACAGCATGGAAACTTGACGACGATCACTACCGAGTAGAAGTAGCCGAGGATTCACTTTTTACTGCACTTGTCTTTGTTGGTGAAGCAGATTCCAGCAGCTTGTTACAATCTGGAAGCCCGCTTATAGCTGACGAGACGTATTACTGGCGCGTCAAGGCGTTCAAATTATCAACAAGTGACTCGTCAGATTACTCCCTCATTAGGATCTTTACTGCCTTGCAGTGTGTGGACTCTGACGGTGATGGCTACGGCGACCCTGGCTATCCTGGCAATATCTGTTCGGTTGATAACTGCCCGTCAACAACTAACCCGGACCAAATCGACACAGACAGCGACACGGTTGGCGACCTGTGTGACAATTGCCCGTTGCAAGCGAACATTGGTCAGGAAGATATCGACTTGGATGGGGTTGGCGATGCCTGTGATAACTGCCCCGATTCAGTCAATACTAATCAGTCTGACGTAGATGGCGACACGTTCGGCGATGCATGTGACAACTGTCCGGACGATCCCAATCCGGATCAGATCGATACAAATGGCGATGGAATTGGAGATGTATGCTGCTGCATCGGCCTGCGTGGCAATGTCGACTACGTATTGCCCGATGAAATCAACATCGCTGATCTGACTTACCTTGTAGCGTACTTATTCACTGGTGGTCCACCGTCAGAATGCGAAAAAGAGACTGATATAGACGGCAATGGCGAGATCAATATTGGCGACCTGACCTATCTGGTTTCGTACTTGTTCACGGGAGGACCCGCCCCGGTAGCGTGCCCGTAGGGATTGGGATGATTTCGTGGGACACCTAATGGGGCAGACGACAGGTATCACCTGTTTAGGGCGTCTGCAGCAACCATCGTCATACCGGACTTGATCCGGCATCCAGTCTTTCCCGAAGGCGTCTGCCGCAACCATCGTCATGCCGGACTTGATCCGGTATCCAGTCTTTCCCGTAGGCGTCTGCCGCCCACGGGAATGCCCCCACCACTTTCCCAACAACATCACCGCTGTTATTTCTTCCCCATCCCTTTATTATGAGACAGTCACAAAACCAACGAACCCCAATTCATATCCAAAAGGAATACAAAAAGTGCTCCAAAATCTCTACAATTTCACCGCTTGAAACTATAAGAGAATTCGCCTTACGCTATTGATGACATGGGATTATGATAAAAACGCAAAGTGCGTATTACCAAACAAAGCCATTTTGAGAAGAGAAGACTGGATTCCCGTTTTCACGGGAATAACAAAGATTCCGCATTTGTAGGTCAGGACCCCTTGCGGTCCTAACAATTCGAGATGGCGGAACCGCTAAGAGGGGTTTCTCCCTACATAAGAACTTGCATTCGTAGGATGTCATCCTGAGCGAAGTCGAAGGGTGACGTCCGGGTGGGGAATACTCCACACAAAAAAAGAACTTCAACCGTGCTCTCGTTTTGTGTATCATCCTCCCAAAGAACCTCTTGGATGTGTAGGAGACAAACCGCATGGTGCGACTTTGCAGTTTTCTGTTGATTGGTCTGGCCTGTACAATTCTACTGGGATCAACCCTGTCTGCCGAGACGGAGACGCCGGTTCGTTTTCGAGTCGGGTACTTTGAGACCGGGTTGCATCCGGTTCACGAATTGTTACGTCAGGAATTCGAGCGTCAACTACGGATACTGTCTCCCGAACACATAGAGATACTGTTTGTGCCTCACGGATATGGTAATGGCGACTGGAAAAGGGACAGCTGTCAAACACTGGCGAGAAATCTGTCGGCCACAAAGGGAATCGACCTGATGGTGACGATCGGCCCCTGGGTAGTCGAGGATTTGCTGACGGCCGGTTACGCCGGCCCCATCCTGGCCATGAGACAACTCGACCCGAGAGCAGCCGGTTTCGTTGGTGCCGATGGGCGTCCTGTGGTTGATAACCTGACAGTTCATTTCCAACCCGACAAGATCGAGAGTGACATTGTCATGCTGGCTCGGTTGGTGCCCCTGAAAAAACTCGGCCTGCTCTTCTTCCCGACCGACAGTGCCGAACAGGTTGCGGTTACCAACCGGGTCGAAAGGCTCGGACAACAGATGGGTTTTGAGATGGTTACGACCGAGGGTTACGACAACAATGGCACCTATGCCTACTTCAAAGCTCTCAACGGGCTTCCCGACGATGTCGATGCTGTTTACCTCGGTCCCTTATGGGGTATGGATAATACAAAAATACCTGCCTTCCTTGGTCGGCTCTCCAATGCCGGGACTCCGGCCTTTACCTGGGAGGGCAAACTGTTGATAGATCATGGCGCTTTTGCGACTGCCTCCGCCTACGGTGTTGTCTCTGAAGCACGTTTCAATGCCCTCAAAGCAATCAGAATTGCCAGAGGAGAAACGCCGGCCGACCTGCCGGTAGTATTTCGTAGCGGCACTGCGCTGGCAATAAACGAAGAAACCGCTCATCTCTGCGGGATTAATATCCCGAGTATGGTTCGCGAAGAAGCTGACATCCTTCCCGCACCCACACCGGAGGAGGCTGAGTTTTACGATCTAATGACAGCTATCAGCCGCGTTCTGAGTGGCAACCCAAATTACCTCGCAACCTCAGATGGCGTAACCGGTGCTGCTCACGCGTCTCGTGAAACGTTGGCCGCCTATCTACCGCAGATCGACTTGACAGCTAAGGCAGGTCGGCTGGATCGCAATACTGTCGCCAACACCGTCGAACCTCTGAGTCGTACGCAGTATGGCGCTGATCTCAGTCTCAGCCAGACCATTTTCTCCTGGGAACGAATCAAAGCGATCAAACTCGCCTCACAGGAAAAGGACCTCTCCGAGATTGATCGTCGTCGACTTCGTCTCGATCTCGAACAAGCAGTCGTCGAGGCATATGTAGCACTTTTGCAGGCCGAGGACCTTTACCGGATTCAGCTTCGCTATCGCCAGGTAGTCGAGCACAACCTTGAGCTCACCGCTATCAGATTCCACCGGGAGGATGAGACAAAACTAGGAGATTTCATCCGCTGGAAGGATGAGCGACAAAAGGCAATCGTCCGTACTCTGGCTGCGGAGACACAGAAGAAGACAGCCGGTATCATGTTAAGCGTACTATTTAATCTACCTCTCGATCAGTCCCTGCGGCTCGATACGGCTGTCGTGGCAGACGAGAAGATTTACCGCGACCGTGATCTCTTTGAAGGGCTACTGAACATACCGGGCAAGCTATCGCAGTTTCAGCAATCCCTGGTCAATACTGCACGAAGCCATCATCCGGTTCTGCAGACCTATCTGGCGCAAATGAGTATCCAGGAATCACGATTGGCCCTGAACCGAAGCCGATACCTTCCCAATCTGGAACTGAGAGCAACCTTGAGTCTCACTGATCAATTGGAAGATACTCCCGATTTATCTTCGGAACACCACGGCACCTGGTCGGTTTTCGGCACCTTGACGCTGCCTTTGTTTGAAGGAACTGGCCGGATTCACAGACGGTCGAGACTTAAAGCAGAATTGAGCGAGATGGAGTTTCAGGCCGATGGCGCTATGCTGGAATTGACAGGTAAGATACATTCGCTGGTCGGACAGTTGATCTCAACCGCAAGAGCTCTTCCCCGTAGCCATCGATCTCGCGAACTGGCCGTACAGAATCTTGGCCTTACTTCAGATGATTATGAGTCGGGGCGCATCGAGATCGCCGGGATGCTGGAGGCATATCGTCACGCCCTTGACACTGAAATCAACTCAATCACGACTCGGGGACAGTACCTCCAGATCATGGCCGAATTAATCCACGCCGTGGGGTGGTCCGCTCAGGAAGAAGGTCATACTTTCCACACCCTGTTCCGCCACGAATTGGAGCAAGTGCTTAGGGAGTAGCGAAACTATCTACACCCAGCCCATAAATCTGAAGAAACCGTAGAAGTAGACTATCAGGAAAGAGATGTTGAAAGTTGTACGTAACCCCTTCCACATTGGTCGATCAGGTTGTATTTGCAACTTCTGTCCACCTCTGAGCCGCAGGAACAGGCGGGCATAGAGCAAACTCGAAATTGCAACCAGAACAATGGTCATCCAGGTCAGGACGGTGATCCCTGTCGGGAAGCGATAGATATAGCTACCTATCAGGAAGATAATGGCAACAAAGGCATACTTACCAGCCCAGTTCGACGGCACCACGATCTTCTCGCCCCGCATGAGAGTCAGACCTGCCAGAAGTATCAATAAGTCACGTCCTACCACAACCCCAGCCAGCCACCATGGGAAATCTCGAAACATAATCAATAATCCGATCAGGACGATGGCCATCAGTTTGTCCGCCAGTGGATCAAGGGTTTTGCCAAAGTCACTGACCTGCCCAAGCTTCCTTGCTACATAACCATCAAGACCATCAGTTATTCCGGCCACAATCAGAAGCAGAGCACAGATATGGGTGGACTGGGAATCCCCTTTCCAAAGGAAGTAACCCACCAGAGGTGTCAGTAACACCCTTGAAAGACTCAACAAATTAGCCGGTTGCAAAATAGCCGAACGGAACATAGTTACCTGACGACAAGGCGATTGTCTGATTTCGTTCCAGTTATCATCATAACCTACATAAGTCTGCCCACCCAGGCAAGGTCATTGAGCAGCAATGACTACCTCTCAGGTTCCGGACACAGCATAAGCAGTTGGCATCAAAAGAGGTATTCACCAATCCTCCTATGGGATTATCCCCACACATTGCCATCCTGTCGACGCCTTTAGCAACATTACCGCAAGTATCGTAACATATGACATCACAACATGATAGGGTACGTTTCGCAGGATGGCATTGGCGTTGCTTAAACAGTGTTTCAAGAGAAACTAATGTTTTACAGGGAGTGAATATAATGTTTAGGATAAGGATCATTACAGTCTGCTTGGCGCTGGTATTAGGAGTTGCAGCGCCAGGACTACAGGCTCAGGAAAGTGCCACAGTTCAAGCCCTGGCTACTGTGATTTCTGCTCTGACCGTAACCGGCACCAACGATCTCGATTTCGGCAATGTTACTCCTGGAACGCCGGAAACAGTGGCTAAGACCGATGTTGGTACTGCCGGCGAATGGAGTATTACCGGACCATCGGCCGCGGAAGTACAGATTACCTTTACGCTTCCGGATTCATTGCACTCTGCAACGGCGGCTATGCCCATAACATTCTTGGGTACTGACGGTTCCTACGAGGACGGCACTGGTGGTGGACAGGCGGCCCCGGCTGGTAACCTGAACCCACTCAATACCAACCTGGTTGACCTGTCGGCCATTGACGGCAGTATGACCGTCTGGATTGGTGGCCAAACAATCCCTTCGGTCGGACAGAGCGGAGGCAACTACTCGGCAGATGTTGAGATTATAGTAACTCTGACGGGGAACTGATCGAACCGGACAGAACTACAGATACGTCGAGCAATCAACGTAACACCCGAGACTGATCCCGGCTTAAGGGCCTGTAAGAAAAACCGTTCCATTTGTCATCACGAAGCCGGCCTTACCAGTCGTGGGGATCTTATCCCTGCAAACATTCGCGATATGAGATTGCCATGTCTTTCAGACTTGAAGGTTTTCACTCCTCACAATGACTTTATCAGCAAGCCCCTAAGGGCTCTTGACAAAATCGCCTTGGGCGGTATCTTGATGCAGTACCAACCTGACTGCATCTGGGACCGCCATGAGAACTTTTGTCGTTTTCTGTTATTGTGTAATCTATGTCCTGACAAAACCTGTTGTTTTCCATTCAGACATAGTATTGGCGGCTGATAACAAATCGGCCACTGCTCGTATTTCCGCCCGTGCCACCGTGAACAGTCCGGCCGGAACACTTTGGATGACCAACCCCTCGACGACCGAAATATCAACCAATACAAAGCCGCTCCTGATGTTGCGTATGCCCAGATCTGCAGCAGCACAGGTGGTGTTCAAGACCGACGGCGGTATATTTGAACAATCCATTAGTCCCTATCGTATCCATCCCACCCGGGGATATGTGACCGGCTCTGCTTTGCTCATGCCTCTCGATTCCATGATCATTAATCTTTCTGGCGCGACAGAAACCTGCACTCTGACGGTAGTTTTCCCCCACGACTGACGGCGGGATTGTTGTTGACGATCGGTGACCATGATAGTTTTCTACCATAGTAAGTAACCCTAATTCTGGTAACGTTTTGTCGCTATCAAGATGCACATTACTTATCGCTTTGTTGACCCTGATTTTACCTACCTTTGTCTTTGCGGCTGATGAGTCTGTTTCGGGCAGCAGTGACCTGACCTTCGGCACTATGTTCCCCGGTATCCCCAAGACAATCGACAAAAGTTCCACCGATGCCGCCGAATTCACCGTTGGCGGCGATGCCGGGTCTGAAGTAACGCTTGATTTCAGCCTGCCGACCTACCTTTCATCCGGTGCCAACACGATCCAGCTAATCTTCTTCTCCGACGGCTGTGCCATTGATTCCTTCCCCTCCCCCAATCAGGCCAGCCCCAGCTTTGACGATCTAAATCCGTGGCAGACACTTACATACGACTTAGGGTCAGCGGGTCTTACCGTCTGGCTGGGAGGCAAAGCTGTCCCTGGTTTGAGGCAACCTGCTGGCTCCTACACAGCTGACATCGTTCTGACTGTGCAATACACCGGGTTTTAGCTGTTTGCCCTGGTGGTTAGGGTTGTTCAAAATTCAATCAACTTACTCATTGGTGGTGATTTGTTGCCCATTAGGGGTAATCGGATTGCTCACTTGTGGCGACTAAAGGATACAACAAGACAATCAGAGTCGTAAAAAAAAGTTATTGAATGTATAAACAATCCTGGAGGATGACATGAACCTCAGTAGATTTCGCTTCCTGCATCCCGGAGTTCTGGCCATCGCGATCGGTCTAATGGTACTTGTGAGTGCGAGCACCGGCTCGGCACAGCAAGCCGTTACCGGCACCGCTGACGGAACGGTCTTGAGTGCTATCGTTTTAGCGGCTGGCACAAACTTGGAATTCGGCGATATATTCCCCGGTGTCCCCAAAACGGTAGCAAGAACCGCTACCGGTGGCGACACCACAGCCGCTATCTTCACTATCACCGGTGAAGCGGGCGCGGGCGTTACAGCCCAGTTTATGCTACCGGAGTACTTGTCCAGCTCCGCTGGTGCACAGATGAATATCACATTCAGCAGCACCGATATGGCCATCGACACAACCAACTCAAAAACCCCGCTGACGGTGGTTGTAGGCGACGGTTGGGTTGATGAGGATCCACGCTCATTCCCAGCTGCCCTGGTCATCGGTGGAACTGAGGGCCCGACAGTTATTACGTCCGTCTTCCTGGGTGGTAAAGTAATCCCATCAATGTATCAGCCCTCCGGCACCTACAGCGGCGACATCGTCCTGAGCGTGTCGTACAACGGCAACTGATATTTGTAGTCCGACGAATTTAAAGGGAGAGCCTTCAAGGCTCTCCCTTTTTTTTGTGGAGGGCAAATTACCTTCATTATTCGACATCGCTGCCTCTACTTAAACTAACTCAACCCCTTTCATGATGAAACAATCCTCTTGATCAAACCCGCAACCTGATCCTGACACTGTTTCAGAACGCAACGAATACCGCAATTTTTATCATCTTTTGCTGTTAAATTTCTGCACAGGCTGACGATCAATATATGTGAAGGATCCGCGTGTTCCTTTTTTGAACAATGGACTGATTATGGATAAGATCAGGTTTGAACAACGCCGAATAGGATTCGCTGCCCTGGCCTTGGTTGTGGTTGCGGTGCTTCTTGTAGCTACGACGTCCGTCTATACACAGGAAGTGGCTATTGGAACCGCTACTGCCACCGTTCTATCAGCCCTGACCGTAGCATCCAGCGCTTCGCTCGTTTTCGGTGATGTCTTTCAGGGAGTCCCCAAGACGGTGGCTAATAGCTCTACAGATGCGGGCATTTTCAAGGTCACCGGTCAGAAGGACTCGCCGATCACGATGTATTTTCAGTTGCCGGAGTATCTGGTACTTTCGGACGGAAGCGATCGGATGATAATGACTTTCTCCGCTACCGACTGCTCGGTTGACACCACCGGCGCCGATAATCCGGCCGGAATGGCAGGCACAAAAGGCTGGCAGAATACTGACCCTCGCAGTCTGCCTGCGGCGGCTACGGTAGGCACAGCCGGTACCAGCATCTATCTGGGTGGACAGGTCATCCCATCGATTTACCAGAGATCGGGAAGCTACAGCGGCGATATCATTCTGACCGTCACATACAATGGAACGTAAAGATAAAATGTTTGTTGCCCGGCCGGGAGACACGGCCTTAGGCTTAGGTGAGGCTTGCGAGGAAAATGGAATCACACCGGAGAAAGATCAGCATGGATTGCTGTTCATGGCAAAAATCGGAAATAGGACTACTTGCCACAGTGCTGGTTACGAGTCTCCTTGTAGGACCGTCCCTTCTGGCACAAGCCGTTGGAACCTCCTCAGCTTCGGCCACGATGGTGACACCAATTTCGATCTCAGCGGATACGCAGTTGAAGTTCGGCAATGTAATGCAAGGCGTACCCGTCAAAGTCAACCGTACCGCTACCGGTTCGGACACTTCGGCGGCTGTATTCACTATCAGCGGCGAGGATGGAGCAGGTATATCGGTTCAGTTCATCCTGCCCGAATATCTGTACACTGCGACCGGTGCTCACATGCCGATTATTTTCAGCAGTTCGGATTGCACTATCGACTCTCTGGCCGGCACACCCGATACACCGGGCGGTGGCGCCTGGGTTGGGGTCAATCCGTACTCTCTGCCAACTGCCAATATCGGGGCGACCAACGGCAATACGAAAGTGTATCTTGGAGGCAAGGTGATCCCAAGTGTTCAACAAGGGGCGGGAAGTTATTCGGCGGATATTGTGATCAGTGTCAGTTACGACGGCAGCTGAACTTGAGTTGACATGATTAGTAGATGACTTTATGGAGATATTATGATGAACAAACGTTTCCCCTGGACAACAACGGGCTTCCGGCTAGCCCTGGTGCTTGGTTGCTTTTTCCTTCTGGCTGTAAAGGCAGCCGCAGGAGTAATGGTGGCTCCGACGGTAGTATTCATGTCCGACCAGAAAAGAACGGATCGAATAATCGTCAAGAATCCCTCTGATGCTCCTACAGAGGTAACGATTCGCATTTCCTATGGTCTGCCCATGTCCGACAGTCTGGGCAACATAGCCATCTCACTGGCCGATTCGTCGGTAAGTGATTCCAAGTCAGCTATGGACTGGATCAGGGCGTTTCCACGAAAAGTGATGGTACCTGCCCAGGGTTCCCAGACAGTGCGACTGGTAGCCCGACCACCACAGGGATTGGTTGACGGTGAATACTGGGCGCGAATTGTGGTGTCGTCGAAAGAGGGTGAAACTGTACTACCAGCCACGGACGTCGAAGGACAGATCAGTACCTCTCTGAACATGATCATGCAGATGGCTATCATGGTCAAGTATCGCACCGGCGACCTTGTCTCGAGCCTGGATCTGCTAAGTGCTCGGGCGGTACAAGCGGACAACAAGGTTCACGTACTTGTCGACATGTCCAGCCTGGGTAACACATCATACATGGGCGTAATCAAGACCCGTTTGATTGATGCTGACGGCCAGGAGATGAGCATTAATAGCACCAATCTAGCGGTTTACGATCGGCTTCGACGCCGGATTGAACTCGGGATCGCTCCCGATCAGGAGTTCAAGAAGCCCCTCCGGGTTGATCTGGAGATTACACCCGACGGGCGCAACGACGTCCCCCCCGAGGACATGATCAAAGGTAACAAAATTTCCCAACTAGTGGCTGTCGAATAGCACCTGGGGAATTTCCGATAACGCGCTATGAATATCATGAGATTGACATTGATCGGTCTGGTCACGGCTGCAATCCTGGCTATGAGTCCGCTAGGAACGAGTATTTCAAAGGCCGCTGACACTGCACAGGTGTTTGAGGAAATTCCAATTAATTTCCAGGTTCGCCGTTTGATCAATGCTGATATTTTTGCCCAGTATGACGGCAAGGATGTATTCCTGCCAGTGATGGGCATTTTTGACCTTCTGGACCTCAACATCAAACCGGAAATGGACAAGCGCCGTTTCAGTGGTTATGTCATCTCCAACAAGAACAAGTTTCGCATTGATCTTGATAAGCTGACAGTGCGATTGCATGGACGCGACACTCCCCTGCACCCGTCTGATTTCCTTCTGACTACCACCGATCTATTTCTCCGAGAAAGTCTCTTCGGACCGTTGTTGGGACTGCCGGTGACATTTATTTTCGCCGACTTGCGCGTTGTCCTGCCCCTTGATGAAGATTACCCTGCTTACCAGAAATTGAAACGTGCGATGGCGCAGAAGCGTCTTCAGCAAAAAGAGAAAGAGCTGGGGAGGGTAAAATGGGTACCATATCGCCGTCAGCTTCTTGGGGGATGTATTCTCGACTGGAGCCTGGCCGCCAATCCGGTCGGTAGCAAGGTTAACCACTTTGGATTCAACCTGGGGAGCATGCTGCTGGGCGGAGATCTGAGCGTGTCGGGAGCCGGGAATACACGTACCGGGATGAGCGAGGATCAACTCAAACTGCACTGGCATTATTTCTTCGACTACAGCCCGTATCTCATCCAGGGGGAAATCGGCGATGTTTACACGGGGGGCATCCTGTCGCGAACCATACGGGGGGGGATGATCACCAACCGGCCGCAGGTACAGAGGAAGTTTTTCAGGACCACTCGCATCGCCGGTCGACCGGGTGAAGGTTGGGAAGTTGAGCTGTACATTGATCGCACGCTGGTAGATTTTACGCACACCGGCCCGTCCGGGGAATACGAGTTTTTTGTAGATGCCAACTATGGTTCTTCTATCGTCACCCTCAAGCTGTATGGCCCGTCGGGTGAGATACGCACCGAGGAGCAGTACATCCACATTCCGTACAATCTCGTTCCACGCAACTCTATAGAGTATGCTATCGCGGTGGGTGCCGCTCAGAACCAGTTATTGAATTCCAAATACACGCAGGTGGCGACATATTATGGTGTCTCCAACCGGGTGACGGTGGGGCTACTAACTGATATTCCACTTGATCGCGCTGACGCCGAACCAGTCTCTGTGGCAGGTGAGGCTACGGTACAACTGGCCGGTAACCTGACAGCTAACGCCGGTCATGCACCGGGCTATGCCTCGCAAGTGGCTATGAATTTCAGTCAACCGTCGCTGGTTAGTATTGACGGCAGTCTTACCAGTTATCGCCGGAGTCAATATCGCACCGGTCCTGGCAAACACGACAGCTACGCTCTCTCTGTGACAGCCCCCATGCGAGTAGCAGGCCGACCGATTAGCCTTCGTTCCTACGCCACCTGGGACCGGTATCCTTTACGTGATTTGATTACGATCAATTTCGGCGGCACAGCTTCACTCCGTAAGGTCAACCTTTACTACCTCGGCAAGTACAACATCAGCCGTTACATCAATTTCTCCGGAACCAGCTTTCTAAGCGAATTGTTCGCTTCGGTTTCTTTCTCTCGCTGGCTGCGTCCGCAGTTTAGAGTCGTCTACGACCACAGTAAACGCCGTGTGGCTTCAGTGGCTATTTTTTATAGCCGACGGCTATTCCGCACCGGACAGATTTCGTTCTCCTATGAACGCGAGATGCATTCCAATAGCGATATGTTCCGCGTGTCGCTTAATATTTTCACCAACTTCGCATCGTTTACAACCCGTGTGGCTACGACCAGCCGCGCTACCAATATCACCCAGGTTCAGCAAGGATCCGTGCGCTACGATCAGACCGGAGGACGGTTCATGCTGGATCGTTACTACGGTGTCGGACGCTCAGCTATGGTCGTACGTCCCTTTATGGACGACAACCACAACGGCATGCTTGACAAGAATGAGCGCATTGTAGAGGGACTTCGAGCCCGTATTCGCGGCGGTAGAGAAAGACCACGCGGAAGCAACAGGATGTACTACTACGATGGCCTGAACCCGTACGCCGAGCATCTGGTCAGTATCGATCCGCTCAGCCTGGATGACCCGATGCTCAAACCACTTTATGAGAATTACCGTGTCGCGTTCAACCCCAACGTGGTGACAGCTATCGACGTACCGATTGTGATGGCCGGAGAAGCTTCAGGATTTGTTCATCGAAAGATAGTTGATGGCCTGACTCCCCAGGGTGGATTGACAGTCGTATTCTATAATCTTGATCTGGAAATCGTGACCGAGGTAATGACATTCAGCAACGGGGAGTTTTTCTATCTGGGTCTCATCCCCGGCAATTACCGCGCCTACATTGATTCCGAACAGCTTGACCGCCTGGGGTACAAATGCGAACCGGAAGGAATCAATTTTGAGATGGAGGCAGTTGAGAACGGTGCTATCGTGAGTAATCTCAATTTCGTGATTTCTGCGAAATAGGTTGCAGCGGGTCATTGCGAGGAGTCCGTCTAGAACGACGTGGCAATCCCAGCAATGAATGTTCGCCGAATTGAGATCGCCACATCCGCTACAGCGGATTCGCGATGACATATTCTCTCAATGTCAAGCCGATGGTCAGCTTGACCTGCGGGGCCATTACCATACCAACAATGTCAGTCACTGCATAAATCTGGGATCACGGCATAGCTGAATCCACCACCACCGTCGCCTGGTCGCCGTAGATTGTGTCGACGACAATCGGATCACCGGCCGTGTCATACATCGCCAACGAGTCCATCGTGATCACCATCGTGACCGGCAATATTTCAGGCGTAGGGCTGGTGAAACTGACCGTTCCCAAGGTGGCATTGCCGTTGGCATCAACAATGCGATTGGCCTGTTCGGTGTTCAGAAAAGCGCAGGCATAGTAGTACGGCGGCGCAACCGCTCCCCCAAGAGTGTCGAAAACCAGCACCCGATTGGACAGGATCCCGGACACCTCAGTTGAGAAACGAATCAGCGCCGGGAAATCCCAGTGGAGCCGGAATGAAAGCTGCGACAGATTACGAATTCCATACACTTTCAATTCAAACGAACTTTCCTGGTTAGTTCCGACCTCCAGATAACGCGGCGAGAGCTTGACCATTGAAACGACTGGAATCAGGACAACATTTACATTATTAACCGTGTCGGGTTGAACCGGAATGGTATCCGTACCCTCATAGATTAGTAGCGAACCGTCCAGCGCCTGGACCGTGAACGTAATGGCGTCTCCGGCCGGAACAGAGTTAATCGTGCCTCGCACGTAGCCGTCTTCGATGTCCAGAGATTGCGAGAATGTCTCAAAGCCGTCGCCCGAGACATGGACAACAAAGTTGTTGACCATCTCCATCAGTTCCGGTGAGGAAGCGATGGAAAGGTTCATAGCCAGTTGGTTGTCCCTGGTAATCGAATCAACCGGGTTATCGGAGCAACTAAGCAAAAACCCAGCCGCACAGAGCATACTCAGGACCGACACACAGAGTATTAGTAATTTGACCTTGCTGTTGTTCATAGCTGCATCCCCTTAAAATGACGCTGCCAGGCCGATCGACAGTTGCATTCCTGACAAATCCAGGTCACCACCATCGGCACTGCCAGTGTACATCTTGCCACCTAGCGTCATCTTAGTGTCTTGAGCCATTTGGTATTCAAAATTACTCCCGAAACCAATGATCGATGCATTGCCGAAGTCGTCCTCATTCTCGGAAATGAGCCGCAGTTCGGCGAGTGGGATAAGTCGCAACCCCTCCCCCACCAGGAATGACACATTGCCGGCCACGAGTATTTCATTACCGAAGAGCCGCAATGACTGGGCTACGTCCTGTCCGTCGCCGCTATAGATCTCATTGTTGCCGCGTTTGGCGTATCGAGTTCGGAACTTCAGAATCGTGCTACCGGCTTGACGGTTCAAACCAAGTCGCAAATCCAGCACCGGGCTCTGACGGAAGTTCTTGTTGCCGTCAAACTTGTCCGCAGTGTACAGCGCATAAATGACATCAGCCGAAAACACAGTCGGTCCTGAGACCAGATCAACACCGGCATTAATGCTAACCTTATCGCCGGGATCATAATTGTCTGTTCCCTCGTAAGGCTCATAGGTGCCATTAAACTGGTACATAATCCCGGCTCCGTACTTGAGAGTACCCGAAGCACGCGCGGTAGCCAGCAAGAGGTTAAACCCAAATCCCGTCCCCATCCGTCGAACCGGAAAACTGAGGTAGTTCTTCGATAGCATCGACAGAATCTGGCGGCCATCAGAATCAAGACTCTTCTTGCCGGTGGGTAGATTCACTCCGGCTGATATCAACCACTGGTCATCCGACAGTGATTTGTTAATCTGGAGTCGCATATCTCCCAGCCCGAAGAAGGAGACGTCACCATAGTCGCCATCGATACTGTTCGAGGCACCGGCCACAAACAAACGCATTTCGAGATTGTCCTGCAGAGGAAGGAAACCAACAACCGGGAAAGACAATTGATTGACGGTCGTTTCCGTTCCATTGGAATCGACCTTGGATTCGACCTTCCAGTTGCTATAAACAAATCCGACCCGCCCTGATGCGGGTTGCCCGTATCGTATTTGACCATAGGCCGATGTCAAGCCGCCCAATACGATCATCAGGCTTGCCGTCAGTATTAATAGTTTATTGCGCATCAAGATTCCCCTCCACAATGACTGTCCCGGTACCACCTGGTAGAGGCTCGGATTCCGCAACAATTTCATAAGCCGACCCTTCAGTAGCACCCATCATGTCCGGTTGACTGGCGAGATAATCGTCGATACCGCTATCGGTAGTTCCCATGTCATCACCATCCGGTGAAGTACCGGCCAGCCAGTCATAGGTATTACCAAACGAGCCGACATCAGCGGCAGCGGCCTCACTTTCAGACTGGATACCAGCCTCCTCAAATCCGGCATCGTATTCAAGGGCATTATCAAACTCCTGACGCGCGGCGTCATGCATACCCATAGACTGGTATTCGAGCCCCCGGCTATACGCCAGGAACGCAAGATACGATTCGGTCGGGACCTCCTCAATGTCGTCCCGTTCTGCACGACTAAGAGTGATACCAAGCTGAGCAATAATTGAGAATACGAAATCCTTCTCCATCTGGAAGAGCTTCTGCAGTTCTCCTTCGGTGGCCGCGCCAGCTAACTGTGAACCGGTCGCCGTCTTCACTACTGTTCCGTCAAGGCGTAAGCCCTCATCACCAATATTCAGGACAGAGCCTGTGACCAGTTTATGGGCTCCCAGTAATTTACCTACACGCGGTACTGTGGCAGAATCGACATAACCAGTCGTGCTCAGTTTCAGCTCGTCCATAATAGCACTGATCTTCTGGCGCTCGACTACGGCCAGGGATCGCACTTTGGCCAGATCAATAGAGACAAACTCGGCCAGACCGCGTGCCAGTGGCATCGTCTCGGTGGGCAGAAGAGAACCATCGAAATCAGAGACCGCAATTGTGTGTGTAGGAATATCCTCCACATCAATCGAAGCCTCGTTCTCAATAGCCGCAGCCACTTCCCTGGCTATCCTCTTGCTCATAAGAAGGTCGATATGGGCGCGGGTCATCACGGCGGTCTTCCCGTCTGGCTTCAAGCTGAGCGAGGCGGCGTAAGCGTCGAGAGCATGATCCCACAACTCCTGAGCCTCATAAACCAACCCCAGGAACAGGTGAGTCCGACTATCCGGCTCGATAGCAGCGGCTTGTTTGAGAGCTTCCTCCGCCTGAGTGTACTCACCCTTCTTGTAAAATGCGACGCCCAATTCCCGCCAGGCGTACATGCTTGACGGGTGCTTACCGATTTCACTGTAGAACGCGTCTATCGCCTGACTATATCTATTACTATCCAGGTGTTTTCTCCCCTGAGAATAGAAACTCTGCGAGCACCCAACAGCGAGTACAACCAGTAGTAACAGGATCAACGTTTTGATATACATCAATACAACTCCCTACCGTAAGAAATTCAACCTAACCAGATCAACCTTTGATCAATGGCCGATACAGGTCCATTTTCCTCTTGGCTTCGGCAAAGCCGTTGTCCATCTCATACGCCTGTTTGAAATACTCGTAGGCACTTTCGTATTCATACTTATCCATGTACTCAAGCCCCTTGGAATACAGGGTAGCGGCGTTGTCAGAGTCGGTACCACCTTCCTGGATCAACTGCTTAATCTCATCGCTCAGCTGGACGTCGAGCTTATTCGACAACTCCTCGACCATCTCCCGGACAGCCTTTACGAATTGAGGCTTACCTTCTCTGTCGAGGCTTTCAATGATCTCTGATGTCTCGACATTGACTACTCGCACCAGTGTAATAGAGTTTTTGTCGTCGAGTTGCATGATGCTACCGAACACCATGTATTGAGCGCCGATAATCTTACCCACCTTGACCGCCGTGGAGCGATCCACCGCGCCTGATTTCTGGAGCTCAAGTTCCTTGAGCACAAAATTGATCTTGTCTCGCTCGATCACGGTGAAGGAGCTGATGTTGCGGAAGTAATGCGCAAACAGCTCGGCCAAACCCTTGGCCAGAGGACCGAGATTCTCCTGATACTTGCCGACCGAATTGTTGTCGAATTCCATGAAGGCAATCGATTTCACATCGCTCCCGCCGTCCTGAGCGCAGACAAAACTGGCGCTGCCATATTGTAGGGAGTTCCAAACATCACGCAATTCCGAGGGCCATATTTCCCGTGGAAGACGAATCAAACAGGGACCGATAGCAGAAATCTTCTTAAGATAGTCCGCAGCGAGATTCATATAGTCTACACCTTTGGAATAGGTCAGCAGACTCATAACTTCAAAGACTGCAATGCTATCTACGGAAGTAAGATTGTCCTGGCTGAGCAGGTCCTGCGTAATTTTGAGACCTTTGTTGATCTCGCCGACAGTGTACATGTCCATAGCTTTAGCCAACTGGGTAGCAATCGGCTCAGACTCTTGTGCTGTGATCGATGGTGCCGCTGCTCCAATCAGCGAGACCACCAGGCATGTCACACACAAAAACGTGGTTAGAGACCGTTCCTGTTTCATGATTTCTCCTTATGCCAAAATCTGTCCTAGAGTTTACTCAATAAAAACATAACATGACCGACAGGCTGACGAAAGCCCTAATTGTCAAAATCTACGACGACTCGATGAGTGTCAGCCACCACAACATCAACAGTATCTACCCGTACTTGCGAACCATATTCCAATTTGATTATGTGCAATCCGGCCTTCATGTTGAACGTAAACGGAGTCTCCTTGTTCTGTTTGGCTCCGTCAAGGGTTATACTCGCGCCGCGGGGACGCGAAGCAACAATAACCGTTCCCAGGATAGAAGAGGGTGGTGGAGATGGGGGGGGCGATACGTCTCTTACAACCGGCATATTGAAACGATACTGAATACGTTCTGTCTGATCGGCTGCAATGATCACGGTCCTCACAATTGGCGAGTTGGTCGCCTTAGCCTTAACAAGACGGAGACGATGCTCTCCAGCCGTTCCTTCCACTGACACCGTAGTTTTTCCACGAGCTATCAGATTATCATCTAAGAAGATTGAATCCGCGGCCGGTGAGACATCGATACGCACCGTGCCTATTGCCAAGGCGGATGTCTCAGCAAGCGTAAACTCGTAGTTAAGCTCTGTGACTTGGTTGGCAGAGAGAGTGATCATTTCTTCAATGGGAGAGTTAGTCGCACCGGATCTAATCAGACGAAGTGAATACTGTCCGGGGACAGCTTCGATTGTGACCGAAGGTGCTTTTAGTGCCAATAGACTGTCATCGAACAACACCGAATCAGCTGAAGGAGAAATATCAATTTCGGCCCATCCTACTGGTTGTTCCTCCGATGTTGTGGGAAAAAACAACCAGACAGCGACTATCACAACCACCACGCAAGCAGCTACAGCCCCTGTTATCAGCTTCCAATTCCGCTCGTGACGACTGATCGATGGTCCAGTAGACATCGCCATAGTAGCATCTTCACGGGTCGATTTCTCTGTGATCTCCCCATCATCGCAATTAATAAGAGCGTCCCGCATCGCCTCAGTAGAACCGTAGCGTTTTTTGGGATCTTTGGCCAGTGCTCTGAGAATGATCTTTTCCAGCGATTTGGGTATCTCGGAGTTCAATGATCTCGGGGACGGAGGATCGTTAAACATCTTGGCATCACGGATTACAAACTCATTGTCCCCTTTGAACGGAACATCCCCAGTTAGCAACCAGAAAAGAGTCGTACCGACGGCGTAGATATCGACCAGCGCATAGTTAGTATTCTCGGTTGGCGTGAACTGCTCAGGGGACATGTAAGTCGGCGTACCACAGGCAGTACCAGCCGCAGTGAGATTGGGGTCGGTCTCGCCCTTAGCAATGCCAAAGTCGATAATTTTGGGCTGGCCCGATTTCTCCAGCATGATGTTGCCGGGCTTGATGTCGCGGTGGTAGACACCTTTTTGATGGGCAAAACCAAGGATATCCAACACTTCGATTGTTATCCGGATTGCTTCCGCCACCCGCATCTGAGAACCGGCCAGGTGAATTTCATCCAGTGCCGCCCCTTCGATGTATTCCATCGCGATAATGGTATCTTCACCGTGCGTGAAAAAATCCTTGATGCGACAGATATTGGGATGACCGTCAAGCAGAGCCAGATTCCCCGCTTCCCCACGAAACCGCTCCACCAGATTCGGATCACTGAGAACCTTGAGTATAACCTTGAGATTGGGGACATCCTTGTGCACGGCCAGGTAAACCTTAGCCATACCTCCGGCACCCTTCTGCTCAAGGACCTTGTAGTTACCTATCCGTTCATCAACCATAGGTACAAATAATAGGGTGTGTTGGGCTGTTGTTCAACAACAATTAGCGAGGAATGGGTGGTAGGTTCTAAACAGATGCCTGTCGAAACTGAAGATAGTCGCTACTTGGCTATTCCGATGAAGGCGGCCGCAGAACCATAACACTGGCCGCCTGCGCTTGAACCTGCGCCCGGCTAAACGGGACCACCCAGTAATCGCCTCGCTGCCATAGCTCATTGAAGTCGAAGAAATGGGAGCTGACCGGATTACCTGAATTCCCCGCCGGCAGAACGATTGTCACGGAATCCGTGTTTGCGAAATCAATCACCATGCGCCAACTCGGTGCCACGACCGAACGGTAGTTACCATCACTTGTACGTCGGGTAAAAGAAGAATTGAGCGTACCGGAGGTACCAGCCCACGGCCATGGTCCACGAGCCAGTTTCAACATACTGCCCAACACGGGCACAGCTCCCATCGGGTGCCGCATAGTCAGCGAATGCATTTGTCCCCAACTACGGCCACTGGTGGTCTCAAGCGCTCGTCGCATTGCTCTGGCACCAATATCCTCACGAGACTCGATCGTGTTTTTCGTTCGTTGATCATCAATCCACATTGCGGCGGTATCATGGTAGATACGATCAACGGTAAACCGGGACACACGACCGGCGAGATCATCCAGATCATCGGCGAAGATTTCATCTCGAAGAGCATTGAGAAACTCCACCAGTAACGCTGTCTGTCGCGATTGCAGATCAGTGCTGCCATCCCAGGATCGCATCGCTTCGGCCTCAAGAGTGTCACCGATATCATTAAGGAGAGAAGCAACTTCATTTTTCCATCGCAACAGATATTCATCATGAATGTCTATCTGGAAAGAGTGCATATCCTCAATAGTAAGATCCCTCGCTATGGCTAGAAGCTCGGTAGCACGGAGTATCCGGTCAGCAGCGTAACTGCCTTGGATTTCTACCGACCCACCGGGGTTATTGTTACAACTGGCTAGCCACCCGCAAGGGGGATTTTGAGCATGTGGGGTTTCGTCCAAAGGCAAGAAACCATCCCATTCCCATTGGTCCGTCCAGCCTGGAAGCGGATAACTTGTTACATCGTTCGGTCGCTTCGGAACCGGAGTGCCGAGTTGGTACCCGATCATACCACTGCTGTCGGCATAGAGCCAGTTGGCATCAAGTGCCCCCATATTGGTCACCACAGAGCGAAAGATCTCAAAATCACGCACTCGCATTAACTCGAATCCGGCCGCAACCACCTTCTCCAACCGACAGTCATAACCCGCCCAGCGCCATGACAACAGATGCGTATTGTCAGCAAGTTCGGGTATGATCGGACCATGTCGTGTCCAGCGGGTTTGCGAGATGATGGTTGAATCCTGCCCGGACACGCGGAGCGTGTCTTCGTAGACCACAAATTGATCCCAAACATTGTTCTCGGGATTGTCCGCATCGGCACTTACGAGATACAGCGTCGAATCGTCCGGATTGACAATCTCCTGATAATAGTCGGTGATGTCGACCCCGCCAGCTGTGAAAGTCCAACCAGCCTGACCGTTGTGACCCATAACGATTAACGGCACACCGGCCATACCAATGCCAAACGCATTGAGATTTGTCTCTTCAATGTGCAAGCCGATTGCGTACCAGAACTGCGGCAGCCGTGTGATCTCAAGATGGGGATCAGAGGCCAACATCGCCTTGCCGCTATGGCTTCTGTCCGGTCCAATGATCCAGGCATTGGAGACAGCCGTAGCGCTTGGCAATCGCCATTTTTCCAATCCATCGGGAAGCAACCTTCGTGGCTGCTCTGCTACGTTTTTATCATCAGCCGTTACAGGTGCCCACGACGGGTACTCAGGCAGAAAATCGGACGCAATATCAGAAGGAAGTTTGCGCGAAAGCTCGACAAAGAAATCATCACGGTTCTGCAAGGCGTCCGAATACCAGGTTTTGAAACTGAGAATAGTCAGGCAGTCGTAGACTGTCCATTCCTCAAAAGCTACCGGCAGCAAATAGAACTCAAACGGAAAAGCGTCGCATTCCAGAACGTAGGCGTTCACGCCGTCGGCATAGGCTTGCAAACGAGCCAGATCGGGTTCGGACAGGTTCTGCAAAGCCTGCCGAGCAATCCGATGGTGCCCGATACGACGCTGCTGGATATCGAAATCGAGCGTCATCTCCCCCAACATCTCCGACAACCTTCCCTGCGATACGCGGCGTGTGAGGTCCATTTGAAAAAGACGATCTGCAGCATGTTGCCAACCCATAGCGAAGAAACCATCGTGCTCGGTCTCAGCCCAAATCTGGGCGATACCCATACTGTCAAAAGTGATTTCGACGGATTTCCGAATATTCACCAGGGAGATTTCGCCACTGGTCGGCGGAAGGGTTGATCTCAGCGTCAGATAGGCAGCGATGATAATCCCTCCGACAAGGATTGCCAGTGCAACGCCAATACTCTTGATCAGACGGACGAGCTTGTGATTCATAGACATTGACTGCTATTCCTGTCGCTCTGCGACTTTGCCCGAAGAAGTCATCAGGCTCACCAACCACACTGCAAGGAAAGCCAGAACAAAGGCTGGCACCAGTTCATAGACTACAGCCTTGAGCGATGGCACATTTCTCCATACTATCGTAACGATGATTCCAGTAAGCATACCAGCAATAGCCCCGGCGCGGGTTGTTCCCTTCCAGAGCAGGCTCAAAATCACAAGCGGACCAAACGACGCCCCCAACGCTGACCAGGCATAGAGCACAAAGGAGAAAATAACACGATTCTCGGTCAAAGCGAAGAAAACGGATATAAGGGCCAAAACGACCAATACTACCCTGTCGGTGAATTGAATTTGTTTGAACGACCGTCCCATCTTTCCCAGCATAGCGGGAACATCTCTGGAGATGGCTGTGGAGACGACAATGAGCTGAGAATCAGCGGTGGAACAGATAGCCGATACAATGGCCGCTATTACGAACCCGCCAATTACAGGGGGCAGAAACTCACTGACTGCCCTCGGCAACGCTTGTTCGGGGTCATCCATTATGCCAAAATACACCTTGGCCATCAGTCCGAACAACACCGCCCCAAGATAAACTATGACCATCCAAGAAATGGCTATGGCACCTCCGCGCTTTACCGACTCCTCATCGCGAACCGCCATGAACCGGGCGAGAATGTGCGGTTGGCCAGGATAACCAAGACCAATGCCAAGCAATCCAATGACAAACCCGAAGGCGGTCATTCCAGTTTTCCCACCCGCTATCGAAAGCATGATCGCTTCGGAACTACCGGCGTGAGTATCAATCGACTGCAAGCCCTGCATGAACATATCCCAACCACCGATTCGAGCGAGCAGGATAATTGGCATCCCAACCATAGCAACAAACATGAAACTCGATTGGATGACATCAGTCCAGCAAATGGCGCGAAAGCCACCGGTAATTGTATAGACCAAAATTACCACCGCTCCGATCAACACTCCCAACCAATATGGAAGATGAAACACAGCATCGAACGCTTTGCCGGCAGCGTTCATCTGAGCAGCCACATAGCCCAGCATGGCGGCCGTAATGATAACGATGGCTATTGATTTCAGAGCCACTGAACCGCCTCCGAAACGGGCATCAAGGTATTGCGGCAAAGTTGACGTCCCCATACGGAGCGATTCCCGACGCAAGCGTTCAGCAATAACGAACCAGTTGAATAGATATCCGGCGGCAATGCCGGGAACAATCCAGAAAGCCGACATGCCAAACAGGTAAGCCTCACCTACCAAACCCAGCATCACCCAACCTGATTCCGCACTGGCCGACGCTGAAAGCGCCGATACCCAGGGTCCTAGTTCACGATTGGCCAGGGTGAAGTCATCTTCGGTTCGCTTGCGCATTCGCGACGAATAGAGTCCCACACCTATAATGGCGGAGGTGTAGACAATAAATGATATTGTCAGAACAATCTGTGAATCCATGTCGATATCCTTCCCGGTTGGGTATCAGAACACCATGTCAAAATAGTTCGCATTCGGCTCGGATCAACAAGTTTATTGGTCGTTCGGATGCAGCCCACTAAGTGGTGATCCCGAGGCCAAGTGTCGCTGTTAGCTTCATCTTTGAGCCAGCTCGTGCCCTGTTTTTTTTACTTTCATTGAGTTCGTCGGTGTTCATTTTGTGTCCGGTCAAGAAAATACTGGTCGGGATAAGTGCTTTTCGGTTTGGACAGTTTGACATCCGGGGTTATCTTACTGTCACAAAAGTAGACGGTATTAGGCAATCGATGACTGGACATCATTACTACGATTTTCATGGTTTGGCGTAATGGTTTCGCTGCTGACCGGTCGGCGTTGCCACGATTCGACTGATAGCGACAGCGATGGAATCGAGGACGATTGCGACAATTGCCCCCAAACCGCAAATCTGAGTCAACTGGATTCAGACCTTGATGGGGCAGGCAACCTGTGTGACAACTGTCCCGATGTCCACAATCCAGACCAACTCGATACTGATGGGAATGGAATCGGCGACGTTTGTTGCTGCAACGGGGATGGGTTACGTGGAAATGTTGATGATATCGGCGAAGTCAACATTGCCGATCTGACCTACCTTGTGTCTTATTTGTATACCGGAGGATCGGAGCCACCATGTATGGAAGAAAGTGACATTGATGGCAATGTCGAGATCAATATTGCCGACCTGACCTATCTGGTTTCGTACTTGTTCACTGGTGGTCCTGCACCGGTTGCGTGTCCTTAGGAGCTGTGAACAGATAGATATAGAGTAGATTGGAACAGCCACTCCTCATCACGAGGAGTGGCTGTTTTTTATCCAATTTCACAGAACATCTCATCGCCAGTGGTATCTATCTTATGTGAACATGGGCTTTTGGTAATATACGGAAAACATGCTATAAAAGGGAAATATAGGTTAGAAAATAATAAAGCGGGCCTTCATTGAAGATTTTAGAACTTTTTTGAGGGGTGCGGCGTAGGATGAGGAAGCAGCTAATCGGCTTGAAATAAGTCACTTGACGGTTGATGAGAGTCTGCGATCAAGACCGAGAATGTGGCAGTTGAAGTACGAACGTGAAAGGAAGTGACCAACTCCACTATTTCCGCGAACAAATCCTGTTTTGCATCTTAGAAAACGACGGGACTGTGTGGTGGGTCCAAATTGGATCTATTGACCTTCGGGTTATGAGCTTGCTCAGTTGTCCGAACACCATAAAGCACCAGACACAATCCTGTAGTAATAGCAATTACTTACGGGGACCACAGTGTCTGGTGTTATCCCTAATTTTCTGTAGCTTTGGCTAATTATGTTAGAAAAATGTTAGAAAGTGCTGTATGGCAAAACTATAGAACTGCAAGTATTAGCTGCCACTGGCGCATAATGCGCATGAATACAAGTAGCTAACGTTATTAGGACGAGTTTGTACATGTAGTTGCCCGGCTCCTTGAGAAAAAAATCCCATTGACAAATGGAAACTTTTGCCGATATTGCTGTATAATAATTCGATGATTGGCGAATTGTAGGAGATGTTGTGCAAGACTTTCTTTCCATTACCAAAGCCCTCAGCGATGAAAACCGGGTCCGCGTCCTAATGGCGCTTGGCACCGGAGAATTGTGTGTTTGCCAGATCATTGAGCTGCTCAATCTGGCCCCGTCAACCGTGTCCAAACACATGTCCATCCTCAAGCAGGCGCGACTAGTGGAGGGTGAGAAGAGCGGTAAATGGGTTTACTATCGACTAGCTTGCAGCGCACCAAAGGCCGCTCTGGAGGCTATTGAGTGGGCGAAAAAACATCTTGTGGCTGAGGCGACCGTCAAGAGAGATGCCAAGAGCCTAAAGGCGATTATCAAGCAGCATCCTGTCGAAGTCTGCAGGAAGCAGAAGGCGACCAGGACGGCACGGACAGCTAAAGGGGCAGTGATAGCATCGGTGGGCTGAACAGATGCGACCGACCGCTTCTGTATGCTCATAGGTCTTACCAGCTTTAGTGGTACACAATGCAGCGGTCATAGTAAGATGAAGGAAGCCGGCTTGGTCGGCGTTGAATTATGATAATAGTAACGAAATTAGGTAATGCATAGTTAGGAGTAATGATGATCAACTTCAAGAAGATTGCGGTCTTAGCCTTCGTGACATGTCTGCCTCTTGTCGCTTTCGCTTCCACAAGCGATCAGCTTCAGACGGCAACCTCAGATGGCCATGTTGCCTTCGTTCTCGTCACCGAACCAGGTGCAATTGGAATCGATCAGGCAAAACAAATGATTCAGGCAGCTATGGCTCAAGTCCCCGGGGCCGTGATGATCGAGTCGAACAGGGATGATGCGGCCAACTCGGATTTCATCAAGAAGTATAAGCTGGCCGCTGCGCCGGTTCCTTTGGTCCTTGTCTTTGCATCCAACGGAATCATGGCAGGTGGCAATATTGCTTCCAAGCTGACAACACAGCAGTTGGTAGCCATGGTACCCAGCCCCAAGAAAGCAGAAGTTCTGAAGGCTCTTCAATCCGGGCAAGCCGTTTATTTGACAGCGTCACGCTCCGGAATGGCTACCACGTCCGATGTTGCCAAAGGATGCGCTGCCGCTTGCACACAAATGCAGGGGAAATGCGCTTCAATAGATGTTGCAATGGATGATCCAGCTGAATCGGATTTTCTCAAGCAACTCAAAGTGAATTTGCAGGCGACTGAGCCTGTCACCGTCGTGCTCAATGCACAGGGACAATTGACCGGTACTTTCAACGGACCAGTAGACGTAACAAATCTGGTTCAGGCTGCGACCAAGAAAGTCAGCAGTGGTTGCTGCCCTCCCAACAGTGGGAAGACGTGCGCTCCAACCCCCGCAAAGAAAGAGGGCGGGAAGTAGCCAATGCCATTCAACTTCAGAACCGTCGTACTCAAAGAAATATCTCAGCGTAAGGGTCGCCTGGTTTCAGGCCTATTGGCCATTACCTTAGGCATTGCGGTGATAGTTGCAATCCAGTCTGTGACTTCTGTTTCACGCCAAATGGTGGCCAAGAAGTTGGATCTGCTTGGCGCTAATATTATGGTGCTTCCGCAAGGTGCCACTGTAGATGACTATTATACCGCTGATGTCGACGCCCCTACCTTCCCGGAGGAGTACGTTGAGCGAATTGCAACATCGATGATTCCCGGGGTCGATAACATGTCGCCCAAGCTGAGTCGCCGAATTGACATTGACGGCTCATCGATCATTCTAACCGGGATCCTCCCGGCAAATGAGTTAGCCTCAAAGCCGATCTGGCAGGCCTCCGGCCTCATGGGAGCTGAGTTGGAACTGGCCTGTGCTCCCTCAAAAGACAAAGAGTCATCACTCACCGATACAGATCTTAAGGCTCAACGCAAGACCGTTGATTCTCTGGGCAGCAATGAAGTGTGGATTGGCAGTCTGATTGCCGAGCGTTTCAAAATCGAAAAAGGTTCCGCTATACCGATCGAAGGCGAGAACCTTCAGGTAACGCACGTGCTGTCGGAAACGGGAACAATCGACGACAACAGGGTTTTCGCTCACCTTCACACAGCCCAGCGTCTTCTAGGTATCGAAGGTCAGGTGAGTAACATTGAGATCATGGGGTGTTGCAGCGAAATATCAGACGGTTTGCTTGGAAAGCTGCGTAATATTCTTCCGGATACGCGCATAACTACCATCGGGCATATCGTTAATACTCAGATTGAAACCAACACACTGATGGCCAAGGTTGCCCTGGTCCTACTTGTGATCATTATCGTCGTAGGGTCCTTTTCAATTGGCAACTACATGTGGGCTAATGTTGAAGAACGCCGCAAGGAAATAGGAACTCTCATTACGATCGGATGGGCAAGACGACACATCTATTGGCTCTTCCTTTCCAAGGCCATCATTCTGGGTCTGTTTGGCGGTGTTCTTGGATATGCGGTCGGAACGGTGTCTGCGGTCATTCTCGGACCTTATCTGGCCGGTTTGGAGATAGGCCCTGTGATGAGTTACTTGTGGTGGTCGGTCTTGGTTTCGGTTGTAATCGCTCTGGCAGGCAGTTGGTATCCCACTTATCGGGCGGCTCGGATCGACCCAGCTGTCATTATGCAGGAGGTCTGAGCGTGTTTGTCATTCAAAGTCTCACAAAAACATATACTCGTTCCAGGCACCAAGTACATGCCTTAAAAGATGTCTCACTGTCTATAGATGCTGGTAGTTTTGTAGCTGTGACAGGTCCCTCCGGATCGGGGAAGACCACTCTTCTGTTGTCTCTGGGAGGGCTCATTCAACCCAGTGCGGGTAAAGTGCAGTATGGCGATAAGGACTTATACACTCTCTCCTCCTCAAGGATAGCAGCATTCCGTAATCAGACGATTGGATTTGTGCTTCAGACATTTAATTTGGTGCCGTATCTGACGGCCGTTGAAAACGTGTTGTTACCTATGCTGCCGCAGGGCAGAAATGGAACGAACCCAACACAGCGCGCAATAGAGCTATTGGATATATTGGGATTAGCGAATCGCAAGGATTTCCATCCCAGAGAACTTTCGGTTGGTCAGCAGCAAAGAGTAGCAATTGCCCGAGCCCTTGCGAATGAGCCAGACGTGATTCTGGCCGATGAGCCGACCGGTAACCTCGATCCCGCTCTTTCTGAGGAGATTCTTGATATTTTAGGGGACTTAAATAGAACTCATGGAAAGACAGTGATAATGGTAACCCACAGCCCTCAGGCAGCTGCAAGAGCGGGGGCCGTGCTGAATCTAAGAGAAGGTATGCTTGTGTCCTGAGGGATGCAAGCTGGTGCTGATTGTAACTAAGTACCAGAACAATAAGATTTTCGAAGGTGAGGGGGAAACAGTTTGAGGATACTATAACAACCATCATGAACACCGATTGAGCGAATATATCAGCGTGATCAGAAGGAGTTGCTATCGTGACGACTGAAGGTTCGATTGTCAAAAGACTTGGCTTTCTGGACCGCTATCTTACAGTTTGGATATTTGCGGCTATGGGAATTGGTGTCGCAATTGGTCACTTTTCCCCCGGCATTGCCGGATTCTGGGATACTTTCTCAGTCGGGACGACCAACATCCCGATCGCAATCGGTCTAATTCTCATGATGTACCCGCCCCTGGCTAAGGTGCGCTATGAGGAGATGGGGCGTGTATTTCGCAATTACAAGATCCTTTTCTTGAGCCTGATCCAGAATTGGGTTATTGGCCCAATTCTAATGTTTGTTCTGGCGATAGCATTTCTCTCGGGATATCCCGAGTACATGGTCGGTCTCATAATGATCGGGCTAGCCCGATGTATTGCGATGGTCATTGTTTGGAACGACCTAGCAGATGGAGACCCTGAGTATGCCGCTGGGCTAGTAGCCTTCAATTCAGTCTTTCAAGTACTGTTCTACTCAGTATTCGCCTGGATCTTCGTAACTAAGTTACCTCCTCTTTTCGGACTTGAAGGAGTAGCTGTAGACGTAACGATTGGCCAAATTGCCGAGAGTGTCTTCATTTATCTTGGGATTCCGTTCTTGGCAGGCATGTTGACTAGATTGATCCTAGTCAAGGCTAAGGGGAAAGAATGGTATCATCGTGAATTCATACCACGCATAAGCCCGATCACATTGGTTGCGTTGCTCTTCACTATATTCGTGATGTTCTCCCTCAAGGGCGAACTGATTGTAAAGATTCCGATGGACGTGGTTCGTATTGCCGTCCCGTTATTGATTTACTTTGTGGTGATGTTCTTAGTTAGTTTCTACATGAGCAAAAAGGCTAAGGCTGACTATGGAAAGGCAACAACTCTCAGCTTCACAGCTGCATCAAACAACTTTGAATTAGCCATCGCCGTGGCCGTGGCTGTATTCGGAATCAACTCAGGTGTGGCCTTTGCGGCTGTAATTGGCCCCTTAGTAGAGGTCCCGGTACTAATCGGATTGGTCAATGTCGCCCTGTACTTCCGGAAGAAGTACTTTACCGGAGGAGAGATTGAACTGGAGAAGTGTAAAGCGTAAATGTCATTAAGAAACGGATAATAATAACCGATATTTTACATAGTTTATTTCAGATTTTCAACAAATTACCCGAAGGTCACAAAGCAGAAAAATCCCTAATAAGAAACAACAATAGATAATATTAGATAAAACAATGTTGACCTTCGGGCTGGTGACCCATAACAGGATTTAATCTATGATGTTTCGTAAGTGGATGAGTGACAACAAATTTTGGTGGCGGGGGAGGGATTTGAACCCTCGACCTTCGGGTTATGAGCCTGTTCGATAGTCCGAACAACAGAAAGCACCAGACACTATCCTGTAGTAATAGCAATTACTTACGGGAAACACAGTGTCTGGTGTTTCTTCTTATTGTCTGTTGTTCTTGCTCGTTTTGTTAGAAAAGTGTTAGAAAGAGGTGTATGTCAGCCGCGAGTGACACATCCATCACATGAGATCATAGCGAACTGACCAACTGCATCACTCTCTTCAGAGAGTGAATGATATACATCCCAGGTACGGGAACCAAAATTCGCTCGCCACCCGCAAGTCCTACACCAACACCGCTATTGCTCGCGATCGCTTCCGCAGATGCGGCTGCTGAAGTCAAAGAACTAAGACGATGTGCTTCTGTAAAAACCATCAATGTGATAGAATCCGGAGTTATCATACTCCGGATCACAATATTCTACGACTCGGATTCCGTTCTTCTTCCGAAGGTTATGTAAAGCACAGGCAATACGATCAGGGTAAGCACCGTTGAAGTCAGAATGCCACCGACCACGACGGTTGCCAGCGGACGTTGAACCTCAGCCCCGATACTCGTAGAGATGGCCATTGGTATGAAACCAAACGCAGCGACTAAGGCAGTCATAAAGACCGGGCGGAGTCGTGTTAATGCGCTTCGCTTAACTGCACCTAAGATGTCCTTACCTTCAGAGCGAAGATGTTTGATCGACGACACAAGTACAAGACCATTGAGCACGGCAATACCAGAGAGAGCTATAAAGCCAACACCTGCAGATATGGAAAAAGGCATGCCGCGAAGTGCGAGTGATACTACACCTCCTAGCGCCGCAAGTGGCACTCCCGAGAAGATTAGTATAGCATCTCTTGCTGACTTATATGTCCAATAGAGCAATCCAAAAATCAGAAACAGGGCTATGGGCACTACAATCGCCAGCCTGGTGCGAGCCCGTTCGAGGTTCTCAAACTGTCCTCCGAGCCTGATGAAATAACCGGTCGGGAGGGATATGTCAGAATCAAGGCGATCCCGCAATTCACTCACAAACGATCCCATATCGCGATCACGAACGTTACACTGTACTACAACTCGACGTTTACTCCATTCCCTGGTAATAGTGGCTGGTCCCTCATCAAGCGTGGCGATTGTCACTTGATCAAGACCTATTAAACTACCGGTGCTCGAGGCAAGCAACACTTGATTGATGTCCTCCGGACCCTTAATCCGCGTTGTATCCACTCGCAAAACCAACTCGAATCGGCGTTGTCCTTCAAAGACATCTCCTACCGTCAGTCCCCCAATGCTTTCAATGGAAGCGAGAACTTCGCGCGCCGATAACCCGAAGCGAGCTAATCTTTGCCGATCTATTGCCAGGCGAAGTTGCGGCTGCCCCGTCATCTGCTCGACAGATACATCTGCAGCACCTGGTATTTGCTTGACTACGGATGCAATCTCTTCTCCTTTATCTACCAGGACCAACAAATCATCTCCGAATAATTTTATCCCTATATCTGATCGAATACCGGCGATCATTTCGTTTACGCGCATTTCGATTGGCTGAGTGAATATTCGATTCTGTCCCGGAAGATCACTTAGTTCCAGATCCATAGCAGCTACCAAATCCTGCTGGCTGCTCACTTTGGTCCATTGATCTCTTGGTGTCAAGGAGATGAACATATCTGACAATTCTAGACCCATCGGATCTGTCGACAACTCAGCGGTGCCGGTCCGTGTCCATATGTGTTTGATTTCGTCCGGAAAGGCCTCAAGCAGATTCTGTTCGATTTGAGTATTGTATTTGACCGATTGATCCAGGGAAATACCTGCCAAGCGGACAAAATTGATGACTATAGTTCCCTCACTCAACCGTGGTACAAACTCAGATCCAAGTTGGCTGAACAGAAACGTGCCGCCCGCGATTAGCACCAGGGCTGCTACCAGAACAGTCCGGCGAAAACGTAAGGCCCAGTCTAAAACTGGTTCATAGAGATGACGTAACCAAATGACGAACAGAGGTTCGCGATCGCGAACGGTCTTGGTCAGAAAAGTACCAATCAAGGCCGGGATCACAGTGAACGACAGAAGCAGCGAACCTGTCAGGACAAACACGACCGTCAGAGCCATTGGTTGGAAGAGTTTGCCTTCCACTCCTTCCAGGGTAAGAATTGGCAGATAGACTATTATGAGAATCAACTCACCGAATAGTGTCGGTTTTCTTACTTCAAGGATTGCGTCACGAATAACCTGTAGACGACTGACAGACTCTCCCGCCTGAGCCAGTCTTCGCACCGAGTTTTCGACCTGAATCACCGCGTTGTCCACCGCCAATCCAAAGTCTATAGCCCCAAGACTCATAAGACTTCCAGTGATTCCCACCCTGGACATCATGTCGAAAGCAAAGAGCATTGAAAGCGGGATAGCTGAGGCGACAATCAATCCGGCGCGGAGACTGCCCAGAAATATAAATAGGACCGCCACAACCAGCAGAGCCCCATAGAAGAGGTTGTGTTCGACAGTAGACAAGACATCGTTGACCAGATCCGTGCGCTCGTACACTGTGGTTGCTTCTATGCCGTCAGGCAATGCAGCGGTAGCTTCGGCAAGCCGTTTTGCCAGCTGCTCAGTCACCGCAGGCGGATTCTCTCCGGTGATCATAAAGCCCAAACCCAGGACAACCTCGCCCTGGCCGTTGTAAGTAGTAGCACCCCGTCGCAGTTCATGACCGATAACGACATCGGCAATGTCAGCAACGAGGATAGGTACCCCCTCGCGGCTGTCCACGACAATGTTCTCGATTTCTTCCATGGATTCAACAACACCAATCCCACGAACCAGGGTCATTTCTCCGCCGCGAATAATCTGGCCACCCGGAACGTTCCCCAAATCATCATTAATCGACGACACTACGTCATTCACAGCGAGACTATATTGCGCGAGCTTGGCAGGATCGAAGAGAATCAGATATTGTTTTGTGAATCCCCCCCAACTGTTGACTTCCGCCACGCCAGGAACAGCTTGAAGTTGCGGTTTGATGAGCCAATCCTGAGCCGTGCGTGGCTCCGACGGATCGCCTGACGAACCTATCACAATATAGTGAAATACCTCACCAAGACCTGTTGATACCGGTCCGAGTTGAGGTACGCCGACACCATCAGGCAGCTCTGCTGTCAACAGTCGTTCACTCACCTGTTGGCGTGCCAGATACAAATCTGTGCCGTCTTCGAATATAGTTGTTACCTGACAAAGCCCGTATTTTGTCATGGATCGTACTTCATCAAGCCCGGTTAGACCTGTTAGTGCCTGTTCGATGGGAAAGGTAACTAACCTCTCAAGATCCTCGGGTGCCCAACCGGAAGCGGAGACATTAACCTGCACAAGAATTGGTGTAGTATCAGGAAATGCATCAAAAGGTAAGTCCCAAAGTGCAACCAAACCAAACAGACAAAAGATGCCACCTAATGCGAGGACAACAAACCGGTACTTTAGTACTGATTCAACCAGTTTTCGTAACATGTGTCACACCTTTATCCTACAGGTTCGATACCACAACAACCGGCGCCGATACTAGTCTTTTTCAATTCAGTCTTCAAAAGGAATGAACCTTCAACGACAACCTCTTCCCCTGGTAAAAGCCCTTCAGTTATCTGGTAATATGATCCGGGGCCGTCGGCAATCTGTACTTTGCGGGGACGGAAACGATCGATCGCTTCTCTGACGAACACCACATTACAGCAGCCTTCCCATTGAACTGCATCTTTGGGCACCAAGACGGATTCAATGTCAAGAGCTTCCGAGATAGTGACCCGGCCAAACTCGCCTGCCCGGAGATAATGTCCGTTTTCAACAACTTGAGCTCGGACCACTCCGGTTCGAGTATGAGAGTCAAGATAAGGAGACACCCATATGACTTTGGCTCCTACTCGATTTAGTGCGCGGTCGTCAGATGCGAAGAGTAAGTCCTGGCCAAGGAAAACATGCTTCATTTGATCTTCTGTCAAATGTGCTTCTATCCACAACGAGGCCGGGTCTGTTTGTATTGCTAACGCTTGACCGTCTTCAAGCAACTCTCCAACTTGCGCAAGTCGTTTAGCAATCAAGCCTGAGTTAGGTGCTCTAAAGACAAACTCATTTGTAACCGTACCCTTATCGAGCAGGTCATCGATGTCAGCATCACTGATGCCACTTGACAGCAACAAACCACGCACACTTGTCAACTCTGCTTGGGCCTTCTTATGGAGAGCTACCCGACGCTCATATTCACTCTCCGAGACGAGTTTCTTGGATACCAGAGCCTCATCTCTTTCTAGTTCCTTCTGCTGAACCATGAATTCAGCATGTGTTGAAATCAACCTTGCCTGTAATTCTGCCATTTCCGACGATTGTAACATCGCTATTGGATCACCCTTTGCGACGATATCGCCGGGTGAGATTAACCATCGCGATACAAGCACCTTCACAGCCGAAGCAATAACCGAGGTGCTGTTCTCGTCGAACATAATCTCTGCGGGAGCATCGATTGAAGATTCGTAAGGGGCGGCTAACGCCCGGCGAACGGCGATGCCCGACCTCTCGGCAGTTCTTGACGATACAAATTGGATGAGGGCGCCATTTGTAGCGCACACATCTGCATTTGGGCGGAAGAAGAGCGTGACCTTAATCTCGTTTTCAGGTGATTCCGCCAGACGTAGTCTTATAGTCTCTTCTTGAGGGAACGCGATCTCAGGGTTACAGAGTCTACAATGAGATTCTGGGAGAGCGTGCGGGGCACACCAGTCGTGAGCTATTTTGTATTGCTCTATTAACGAAGAATTGCATTGGGTACACTGTGACTCGGGTACCGAATGTTCAGCACACCAGTCAAGATCAACATTATTCTGTGCCTTCTCAGGTGAGGCTATTCCATTGTGACCCGCATTGGCACTAGCTAGCAACTCTTCCTGGGGAAACGTGATTTCCGGATTACAGAGTCTACAATGAGATTCTGGGAGAGCGTGCCCGGCACACCAGTCATTAGCTGCTTTATATTTATCAATCAGTGAAGGGTCGCATTGGGTACACTCTGATTCTGGCACAGAATGTTCTGCACACCAATCCACCACGACCGCTTTGTTTGATGACTGTGGGCTTATGCTCAAAGTGGCAGTTTCGTCCTTATCTGTTTCGCTATCACCTAACAGAGTCACTGACGTGATTGCCACACTTATGATCACCAATAGTATACCGGCGATCCACAGACGCTTTTTCATTATCATTACTCCTCCACATTTGGTGAATCTCGCAGTTGCTCATTGGCGACCATGAGTACCAAATAGAATCTTAGACCCTTGAATGAGTCAGAATTATAGCTATGTTGCGCTTCCGAAACTAGATGCAAAAAACTAGTCGGCTATAAGAAACTATTAGAGGAGTGTCTGGGGTGGTCTATCCACGCGATCGAAGAACTCACACTCAATGTCGATGAAAGGATTGATTATGGAATAAGTGATGGCATCCAGAGTATAGCTGTCCTCAGAGAAATCTGAGACACAAGCTACTGTAACCGGCAGGCAGCCAATACATCCACAAACTGATTCACCGTCACCATCGTCATGATCGTCACAGTCGTCACAATCATCACAGGCAGACACCTGTGCTCCCGTAGGGGCAGGTAGGAGTGGTGCTACCAAAAGTAAGACCAGAGTCAGCGCTGCAACAAAACGAAATAGTATTGTTTTGCAATCTTTTTCAGCCATTATTGCTTCAACACCAAATCCTCTAATAGGTTCCATCTCCACAACCCCATGACAATGAGTCAATATACAGTATCGTCGGATATCGGTAAAGAGTTGACTCGATGATGAGACTGGGGATGATCCCTGCAATACCTCAGATGAAAACTGCTGAGTCTTCACATCTTTGAATCTAATGCTGGGATTTATTGTTAGAAAACGGTTAGATAACTGCTCTTCAGAGTTAATTGTTCAAAATCACGAAGTAACCGAGCCCCCTGATGATTAGTTGTTTAGATCAATGAGTAATGGATGAAAATGATCAATTGACCTTCGGGTCAAAACCCTGACAGATCCTCGTCTTGTTAAACGTGTAACTTGTTATGATGTAGCTATTTATGGTGGCGGGGAGAGGATTTGAACCTCTGACCTTCGGGTTATGAGCCTGTTCGATAGTCCGAACAACAGAAAGCACCAGACACTATCCTGTAGTAATAGCAATTACTTACGGGAAACTCAGTGTCTGGTGTTTCTTCTTGTTATCTGTTGTTCTTGCTCGTTTTGTTAGAAAATTGTTAGAAAGAGGTGTATGTTAACATGGACTTCATACTCATATACATTACTATTTGGCTATTTTTGAAGGAGAAATTCTATGATGAAAAAGGAAGTAATAATTGACGTTGATCTTCCGCCAATTCCTAAAGAACGCATGGAATCGTTTATTGATTTTTTGACAGAATTATTGGCCAATGATTACTTAAAGGGAAAAAACGTGGAAACCCTCAAAAACCCAAAGTAAATGTTTGATTCATGCACAACAAATTTATAATGGTTTTTCGGTTTACTAGAAACACCCTCTGACTTATTGCCCAGTATAATGATACAATAAATATTGACATTGCATTTTGTATTTATATCATATGCTATATAATATGCGTTAATGGCTTTGCCAATCTAATTGGTGGCTGCTTTCAGGAGTTTATATCTTTATGGTTTCCAAAAATATACCTCAAAAAATAAAAAAATTAAGAAAAAGACTCAACCTAACCCAAGAGCAATTCGCCTTTAAGATCGGTGTCACATTTTCAACTGTAAATCGTTGGGAAAATAACCGAGGGCGGCCCTCTCCATTGGCTATGCGACGAATTGATGAATTAATTGAGGAACACAAAAGGTAGTAATTAATAATAAATGGAGATTTGGAATTATGAAAAGTACTTGGATTACATTAACAGTAATTATTTTGTCAACCTGTTTAATGTTGGGTTGTTCAAGCGATAAATCTGATTCTTATAAAGTAGGGATCATATTGTCACTAACAGACCGTGGGGCAACATATGGTGAACGATCTCTGCGAGGAATACAACTCGCCACAGACCAGTTGAACGCCACAGAAAATTTTAAAGATAAGCCTATTGAATTGATTATTGAAGATTCAGAATCATCGGGTAGCGGTGCATTGACAGCTTTACGCAAGCTAGTTTCTATAGATAGGGTAAATGTGGTCATAGGTATGGTCCTTAGCGATGAGGTATTAACTTGTGCACCTTTTGCCAATAAAACAAAAACAATTATTTTTACCCCTGGCGCAGGAAGCACCAAAATAAGAGAAGCGGGAGATTACATATTCAGAAATAGAGAAAGCGCTACTCTCCAAGCAGAGATAATAGCCAAAGCGTGTATAGAACAATACAATTTCAAAGAAGTAGCTATATTGCATGCAAATGCAGCAAATGGTATTTCGTATCGTGATAGCTTTAAGAAAGCGATTGAGGACCTGAATGGCAAGGTTGCCAAAATCGTCGGGTATAATGAAAACAAGACTGATTTTCGTGCGGAAATAGAGCAATTGCGAGAATCAAATGCAAAGGCGGTATATCTTGCTGGTCATGATACTGAAATGGGCATGATATTGAAGCAATCCCGCGAGGTGGGGTATGCGCCCCAGTATTTTGCTAGTGCCGGAGCTGTCAGTAAGAAATTACTTGAAATATCAAAAGAAGCAGCCGAAGGTATGATCTGTGCAACTGCACCATTTAATATTGAATCGGATGAAATAAACGTTAAGGGGTTTGTAGAAGCCTATACTAATAAATACGGGTCTGCTCCAGATTGGATCGCCGCAAACTCTTATGATGCCGTTAAGATCATAGCAGGTATTCTTACAAGCGGGGCAGAAACTTCGGATAAAATCAAGGATGCTTTATACTCAGTACAGCAATATAATGGTGTTGGAGGAATAACAACATTTGATTCTTATGGTGACGTTGTAAAACCTGTAGACCTTGTCATTATCACAGAAGGAGTATTTGTGAGGATGGGGGATAATTAATATGCTGACTAATCCTTATTATTTGTATGCATCCCAGCTTATAAATCTGTGTTTGGATGAATTTACGCAGATGGAATATATATTAAGTAGTAGTAATTATAATAGTGGTCCTGCATCGTTTGCATTAAATCTCTGGTCGCCGTATATTTCTAATGGTCGTATTTCTAAAGTCATTTATCCTACAAACCAAGATCAGTTATCTGTTTTTGATAATCTCAAACAGAAAGGTATTGAAACAGACCCTGATAATTTAGGAAGGGCTCACAAAAGATATATAAAGTTATTGGGACGAAATGCAAGCATTAATCATTATATAATAGAAAACAGTAATGTATACAATATACATGTAGATACTACATCAGATACATTACATGGCCCTACCCCAAATGCTGATCCTGTCGAATTTAAAATTCCATTATACTCGAACGAAACAAATACCCAGAAAGAACTTGTTTCGTACCTAGATATTAGTACGGCATTGCTTTCACATCTATTTGTAGATGAATTCGAATCCAAGTATGAAGGACGTTTTAGGGAGATAATAACAGAAAACCGTATGAATTTCATTGAAAATGTTGAGGATATCCAGTTTGATGAGTTTAGCGAGCTATATCTAAGAAATGAAGTTTTATCCGGTACAAGTAAGTTTGATGCAAAGGATGGTTGGGCAAGAAAGGTTCAGCTCGCAGTCATAGCCTCTAAGATCTGGGGTCAGAGATGGGTAACCAAGAGGATTGAGTTTGAAAACAAAATTTGGAGTATGTTAAATGTTACTGCAAGTACCACTGTTGCCTGTCACTGCGGTGCAAATCTTGATTCTCCTAAAATGGAAAACTTAATTAAAATTGCGGACGAGTGGACCACTCAATTCCATAAAATATTAGCGAATAAAATAGAATCGCTCGATATTAATCAAGATGAATTTGAAAATAAATTGGGTGCCTGGAAAAATAACATAATAAATGTGTCTAATTCGTTTTTTATGCATTTGGGGAATGAGTTAATTGGTTCTGATCATGAGGGTAAACCACTGTCTTTACGCGCATTAATTACAGAGGGAATAGATACCATACCGGCTGGACCATCCAACTTAAAAATACTATATGAGTTTAAACAAGACGATTTTCCTTCAATAATAACATCAAATCAATTGGAATATTTCTTCAAAAAGATTAAGCCAATCATTCTATCCAATGCATTTCTCTTATCCAGGCCTAATATTTATATCCAATTTGAGTGGGAATTAATCAATTCAGGTAATGACATTAGTGAAGTTATAATTAAGCCCAGAAGCATAATTTATATGTCACAGTCTGCAATTGAGCTTTTTGAAGATCTGGATGACCGAAATATCCACTATCCCGGATGTTTAAGGTCTGGTTTTGAAGCGGGCAAAGAGCATGCCTTATATTTTGGATACACTTTGGAGGATGGCGAAAAAATAAAAGTATCAACGGCACCAAAGATTTCTTCGACTGAAGATTTTAGTAAAATACAACTACGAAAAAAAACATGGAATGATTGGAGCGTAGTCGCATCATTATTGTATACTTGTTTATGCCATATGAAAACTGAGTTTGTTAGCCTAAGCTATTTTTCCCATTACTTAGTCACATTTAATAATATTGAAAATAACCAATTAATAAATCTTTGTGCCGGGATTGCAGAGGTATGCAGGTTAAATCGCGGATGTTTAGTATTCTTAGGTCCAACGCATCAAAAGGAAGATTCCACATTATGGTTATTGAGGAAGGCAGGTAAATTTGAAAACCCCGATAACATACAAATAACGAGGTTAGGAACTAGTTGGAAAGTAGTCCCCAATTTGCCTACTTTTCTTTCAAATGATTTTTGTAGTAAATATGCTGATATGTCGGGTCTTGATGGCGAGACTATTATATGTTGCCCGCTATATAAAAATGGCGATACTGAACCAGATAGTACTTGTGGAATAAGCACAGGATGTTTTACACAACCCCCTAGTAATACGCAACCACTAATTCATCCAACTAAGCCGGACGTGAATGATGCTTATAAAATTCAATGGAATGAAATTAACACCAACTTCAATCCCAATATATTACCCCAATTATCGCACTATTACGATAAATTAGAATTACCCGGTTTTATGGATAAAGTTGAAATGAATACAATTTCGAATTTAGAACCCTCGAAATTACTGTCTTTTGGAACTAGACATAGAAAAGCATCCACCATATCGATGTTATGCGAAGATACTCTTGCAATAACGTGTTCAGAATCGGGGCCTATTAGAATTTGGTTAGGAGGGATTCCAATTGTGGAAATAATATCATCAAAGGCCATAATGATTGGGTCAGGACCAAATCCCAAAGAAGTAGAAAGCATATATGACAAGTATACAAGTTGATCTAGTATCCGTTCCTGCTAATTTTGGACATGGTGCAAATGATGGCGCATATTATCCCTGTGGAATACTTTCAATTGGGACTTTTCTCAAGAAATTATTTCCTGAATCAAATATTAGGATTATAGACCTTCATCATGATCAGGATTATGTACCTTCCGCTGAGATTGTGGGAATTGCTGCAAGCAGTACACTCAATTATTCAAATGTTTTAGAGATTGCTCAAAAGGCCAAAAACAATAATAGCATTGTTGTGCTTGGTGGTCCTCACGCTACACATCTGGCAAATCAAATATTGCTAAAGAGAAATGGCCTTATTGACTATGTTATACGTGGAAAGGGTGAAATACCTTTTGGAGAATTAATCAAAGCAATCCAAAGAAATAGTGGTTTTGAAGAGATTCCAAATCTTAGTTGGATATCTGATAACGGAACACCTATCCATAATCCCGTTTCTTTACATCAATGGGAATATGATGCATTTGTACCATTTGATTTTTCATTATTAAACACAGACATTAGCGATTATACTCACATATTCAATAAAAACATTAACTCAGATATCGATACAGCGTTTGTAGTTTTTACTCATTTTGGATGCAAGTATCAAAATATCATGAAACGTCGCCATGGTAATAATAGTTGCATATCAGGCTGGTGTAGTTTTTGTTCATTAAATGACAATTCGTATTCGCGTAGCGGCACTGACATTGTAAATGATATTAAGTATTTGATTAGCTATCACAATATTCCTTTTGGTTCCAGAATATTATTGAAATGCTATGGTGACAACGTAGGTTATCATAAGCAAATGCTTGATGATTTATATAGTGCTCTGCATTGTAATGAACTGTTGAGTAATTACAGAATAGAATGGACCTTTTACGTTCAAAGCAGTCATATGACAGAGGATTTGGCAATAAAACTGCAAAAAGTGGGTGGCAAAAATATTTTTATAGGATTTGATTCTGCTGATGACAAAATTCAAAAATATAATGGTCTTGGTTCAACTCTAAAATCTCATAAAAAGGCAGCAAATATATGTAAGGATTTCGACTTCAAATTACAGGCCGCATTTATGCTTGGGTGTGCTGGTGAGACATTAGACTCATTGGGAAAAAATATCAGGTTTGCTGAAGAACTAAGTGAAATGCGTATTCTTGAAAGAATAAATACTGCTATTGTCGTTATTATGCCCGGGGCACCTAACTATTCACTACTTTGTTCTAAAGAAAACTGGATTATGGAATTAGATGAACTTCCGACAGAAAAACTGCAATGGTATTGGGTAAAACATTTCTGCCCTGAGCTTGGCAATTCTCCTACCCAGGGACTAGATGTTCTTCGAAAAGTGGCAAATAGATTAGATTGCCTTAGCCCCGGCCCTCATTCAAGTATGGGGTATATAAGTAACCGAATGATTAAATCTGAGGAGTCGTAATTGTTTGAACAAGTATTAATGAATAGCCTTAATAGTATTGCCATATGGATATTGGTGGCAATAGGGTTTGGTTTAATTTATAATACTACTCGCTTTTTTAATTTCGCGCATTGCATTATAATTTCATCCGGGGCATATTTTACTTATTTGATTAAAGAATATTTTGGATTTCCACTTGTTGCATCAGGCATTGTGGCTGTATTTTTGAGTGCGGTATTAGGTGTATTATTATACTACCTATTATATAGGCGAATGATCGCTAAAAAGACGTCTCCCTTGATTTTGCTTTTAGTATCCCTGGGTGCTTTTATAATTCTACAGAATCTAGTATCAATTGTTTTTGGAAATGACATATTAGTGATACGAGAGAGTAATGTTTCCACGGGTCATAGCATTTTAGGAGCACACATCACAACATTACAATTAATCATCATTGCTTTGACTTGTATAACGTATTTATTTATCTCGGTTTTCCTGAGCTATACTAAGTATGGTAAAGCTATTAAGGCTGTCTCTTGTGATATTGAGCTTGCCGAGATTTCCGGAATTAGTTCACATAAGATAATGCTTGTTACTTTTGCCATTGGGTCTGCTATTGGCGGACTATCCGGAGTACTTCTTGGCTTAGATACTGATTTGGTCCCCTGGATGGGACTACAACCAATGCTTATAGGCGTTGTTATTGTCATTGTAAGCGGATCGAATAGATTACATGGAATTGCGATTGCAGCTTCATTGTTTGGAATTATCCAACATTTCGGTGTTTGGAAAATTGGACCTCAGTGGCAGGATACTATTATTTTCGCAGTCTTCTTAGTGATTCTTATATTAAGACCAAATGGTTTGTTTGGTAAGAAAAGTAAGAAAGCGGCGGTATAGGTAGGTAGAATGGAATATGTAATTCACATATTGATTTTGTATTGCATCTATTTGATTCTTGGTGTTTCTCTGAATTTAATAACAGGCTATGCTGGATTAATTACTCTCGCACATGCAGGATATTTCGGAATTGGTGCATATGTAATAGCAATATTATCAACTAGTACTAATATGCCTGCGGCATTAAATATATTGATTGCTGTTCTCTTTTGCATAATAGTATGTGTTGTTGTTGCCATACCAACATTACGAATTAGGGATGACTATTTTGCAATTGCCACATTTATGCTTCACATTATTATCTACAATATTTTCAATAATTGGATATCAGTTACGGGTGGCCCTATGGGCATAACAGAAATACAGAACCTTTCATTTGGTTTTGTAAATCTATATTCTACATTCTCCTATTTTGTTGTTATTTTTGTGGTCTGTATAATTTCATTGGCAATAATGCGAAGAATCTGTTTATCACCATATGGAAAGGTATTGAAGGGTATCCGTGAGGACGAGTTACTCTTACGCTCATTCGGGATAAATGTTAATAAATATAAGATCTCTGTATTTATAGTAGGAAGTTCTTTTGCGTCCTTGGCAGGTGCTCTTTATGCTTATTACGTGGGATTTGTGTCACCTCCGGCTTTTACATTTATGGAGTCTGTATATATTTTAGCAATTATAATTATTGGAGGTGCGGGTAATTTTTGGAGCCCAATATTGGGCGCACTCGTAATGGTGTTATTTCCAGAGATTTTTCGGTTTATTGGATTGCCTAATTCCATAGTAGCAAACTTAAGGCAGATTTTACTGGGAGTTGCTATTATTCTATTTTTAGTTTACAGGCCGAAAGGGATTTTGGGTGAGAATATTTTTGCAAAAACTGGGAAATTGGAATGAACGAAGAAATCCTGTCAATGCATAATGTTAGTAAAAGCTTTAATGGTATAAATGCCATTAATAATATATCATTATCAGTGAAAAGTTCAGAAATCGTTGGTTTAATCGGCCCAAATGGTTCTGGTAAAACGACTCTTTTTAATCTAATTAGTGGTTTCATTTTACCGGACAGCGGAGAGATTAATTATCTTAAGAAAAGTATTGTAGGCACTCCATCACAAAATATAGCGAAAGCAGGAATTACAAGAACCTTTCAAGATTTGCGACTAATCCGTAGGTTAAGTATAGTTGATAATGTCTCCATGGCTTTTAAAAATAGACTTGGCAATAGCTTAATAAAATTGTTTACCAAATGGAGTAGTATTAGAAAACAAGAACATTCTTTTCGGCAGGAGGTAACACGATTGTTGGAAAAAGCTGGGCTTGACAAAACAATTGATGAAATTGCCGATGAGCTTTCATATGGGCAGCAAAAACTTTTGACCCTTATCTCTTGTCTTGCGGCAAATGGTAATCTATTACTATTGGATGAACCTATCTCAGGCGTTGCTAAAAATCTTACAAATAATATTTTGGATATAATTCTACAACTACCGACCGAAGGCAAATCGGTAATTGTAATTGAACATAATATAGATGCAATCATTCAAATATGTGATCGAGTTGTTTTTATGGATGCTGGTAAAGTAATCTGCGAAGGAACACCTAATGAAGTTCGTAATAATCCAGAAGTCTTAAAAGCATATTTAAACAGAGTTTGATAAATGCTGAAAATTGATGCTTTAGATACTGGATACGGAATTAAACAAGTTATTTATGGATTAGATTTTGAAATTCTAGATAATGAGATCGTATCCATAATCGGCCCCAACGGTGCTGGAAAATCAACTCTTCTTAAAGCAATTTGTGGTTTGATTCCAATTTGGAAAGGCGAAATACGCTTTCAGGGAATGTTAATCAATAATTCTGTACCTTATGCAAATGTAATGCGTGGAATTACATTTGCTCCACAGGGAGGTCGCGTATTCCAGGATTTAACTGTTAAAGAAAATATTGAAGTAGGTGGTTTTCAGTTATCCAAACGTGCTTTATGTAATCGTTTTGAATATATTCTGGATGTATTTCCTCCTCTAAAGGAGCGATTATCGCAAATCGCCGGGTCGCTTTCCGGAGGGGAACAACAAATGCTATCTTTGGCTCGCGTCCTTATCCCGGAACCGAAATTGTTAATGCTTGATGAACCTACTTTGGGTCTTGCCCCTAATTATGCAAATCTTATACTTGATAAAATTCAAGAAATCATGAAAGGTCATTCTTTAAGCATAATCATAGTAGAACAAAAAGTAAAAGATATACTTGAGATTTCTGATCGCGTATATTCTTTAAAACTTGGTAAAAAAGCATTTTGTGGAAATTCGGAAGAATTAATAAACGATAATACTTTAATCAGAAAACTCTTTTTGTAGTTAGCATTTTACTATTGATTGCTAGTTCTCATTGATAATCTTCAATTGAGAACCAATAATCCTTTAAAGGCAATTGATTTCTTCCACATTCAACCTAAACTAATACCAGCATATATAAAATTGTTCTCTTGCAATCCAAACTAAGAGGATACTATGTCTTCAAACTTGTGTAATGCACACAGGCAGTGGCCTTCGCGTCCGCCGGATGAACGGTTCGTATCTGTGAAACAGATAGAACCCGAAGGTCACAAAGTAAAAAATCACCGAACTAGAAACACCATTAGATAATAATAGATACTATCATTTTGACCTTCGTGCTAGAACCTTTACAGACCATTTTCCCATGGGAACGCATAACTAATTGCGATGTAATGAATTATGGTAGCGGGGGGGGATTTGAATCCCTGACCTTCGGGTTATGAGCCTGAAGGTCACCGTGCCCTACCCAAACGGCAGCTTGTCCACAGCTTTCGACAGATGATCTGCAGCCAGATGGACCCCGCAAACATGGATAAAGCGGAGAGGCAGGGATTCGAACCCTGGGTACCCAAAGGGTACACTGGTTTTCGAGACCAGCGCTTTCAACCGCTCAGCCACCTCTCCGACAGCAAAACGAGTAATTCCGCAGTCACAAACTAATACCTACAGGCCATTGGTCCATAGATAGTTTGTCTACGAGAATGTGGTCCTCCATCATACTCGTTTCTTATGACCAAACAAGTTATGAAAACCATAACGAAAGTCAAGCAGGCCCTTTTTTTTTCGGGATGATCGACTGAGTATTGCACCCCGACCAATTATGATTGATGGAATTCGTGCATTTGTCGATTATGGGTAGTGTCCGAACGGGGTCCTGACAGGACTGGCCAGCCCATTCTCTGAAATCTGGTTATGCCTTACAAATACATCGCGATTGAAAGCAAGAGCGGAAATGAAGACTCTAAATATGGTTTTGGGCAGATCCGTTTTACATCAAGCACAAGATACGGTTGGAGGTTCATCTTAACAATTCCTTTCCACTCAAGCCAATCGACCAAATGCGAGTGTTAGTAATAGTTGCATAATTGCAACGTAGGCCATATTATGGGTTGAAAGCTTCTTGGGATTGAAGGATATGGCAAATACAAGTATAGATACCACCAAGATAATTCTCGACTCAATCGCCGATGGTGTTTTCACGATTGATCGCGAGTGGCTGATAACTTCTTTCAATCGGGCGGCTGAGGAAATTACCGGTATTCTGAAGGAGGAGGCTATTGGTCAACGGTGCAGCGACGTATTTCATGCTTCGATTTGCGAAACAAGCTGTGCACTCAAAGAGACCCTCGAATCCGGGAAACCCGTAATCAACCGAACTGCCTTCATTATCGATGCTGAAGGAAACAGAGTCCCAATCAGTATTTCAGCAGCGGTCCTGAAGAACAAAAACGGGGACATCATTGGAGGTGTTGAAACGTTCCGCGACTTGAGCACAATTGAGGAACTCCGGCTGGAACTGGAGAAGAAATACTCCTTCCATGATATTATCAGCAAGAACAGCGAAATGCTTCGGATCTTTGATGTCCTGCCAAGCATCGCCGAGAGTGATAGCACAGTGCTTATCGAAGGCGAAACCGGTACCGGCAAAGAACTGATTGCCCGTGCCCTGCATGATTTATCACTTCGAAAAGACAATCCATTCGTTGCTGTCAACTGCGGTGCAATACCAGATACCCTTCTCGAATCGGAGCTCTTTGGCTACAAAGCGGGAGCCTTCACCGATGCCCGTCGAGATAAGCCGGGACGCTTTGCAAAAGCCGAAACCGGAACCATATTCCTCGACGAAATTGCTGATGTTTCCCCAGCCTTGCAGGTGCGTTTGTTGCGAGTTATTCAGGAAAGAACCTATGAGCCGCTGGGTGCTACAGAATCAGTTCCGGCGGATGTTCGCATTGTTGCCGCATCCAACAAGAACCTCGAGAACCTTGTCCAATCAGGAGAGTTCAGAGAAGATTTGTTCTATCGCATCAACGTAATTCTCATCACCTTGCCACCGCTCCGGAAACGCAAAGAAGATATTCCAATGTTGACTAATCATTTCATCCGGCGTCTCAGCAACCTCAGGAAAAAGCTCATCACGGACATCTCGCCCGACGCCCTGGCTGCTCTGGTAAGTCATAATTATCCAGGCAATATCAGAGAGCTTGAGAATATCATCGAACGTGCCTTTGTTCTCTGTCGAGGGACTACTATTGAGATTGACGATCTGCCCGACAAAATCAGCCATAGAGATGAAAGGGCTTCAGCAAAAATAAGCTCTATGGATGATATTGAGGCAGCATTCATAACCGAGGCACTCAAGAGAAACAACTGGAATAGGAAACAAACAGCCGAAGAACTTGGAATGCACAAAACGACGCTCTGGCGTAAAATGAAGAAACTGGGAATCTCCAACCCTGACTGATTGAGGTTGCATATACGCAACCATCACCAATCAATAACTGCATTACTGCAATCAATCGCTACACAACGTCCCATCCTCCAAATTGGACCAGCCTTGTAACTCGTTGAATCCAACTACTATAACTCTTCACTCTTGCGGGTATGTCCATTTCGGCATGAATAGTGCTCAAGATATGAGCATGACTATGAAGGTTGCAATTCCGATATGGAATGGACGTGTTTCACCTGTAATGGACACAGCGTGTCGTCTGCTCGTGGTCGAGTTTTCCGATAGCGTTGAGGTCTCCAGAGAAGCCTGGGATATTCCTCAGGTCAATATCCCATACCGGGTAAGCTTCTTCATAGATCGCGGCATTGATGTCCTGATCTGCGGAGCTATATCGCATCAGTTCGAACGAATGCTTTCTGCTTCAGGAATTAAGACCGTTCCCTGGTTTGGCGGAAATGTTGATGAAATAGTCACCGCCTACGCCGACGGCTCTCTGCAAAACAACAGCTACCGCTTGCCCGGTTGTGGGCGACGTCGCCGTCAGGGAATGGGTAGGTGTCGTGGTCGACGTACAGAACTCGGTCGTTATAAACAATTTGAGGAGGAGTGATGAGGATAGCAGTTACATCACAAGGTACAGATTTGGCTAGCAAGGTTGATCCACGATTTGGCCGGGCGTTGTATTTCCTGGTATTTGATACGACTGACGAGAGCGTTGAAGTTGTTGAGAATAGCCAGAACGTAAATGCCGCGCAGGGAGCCGGTATCCAGGCAGCCGAAAACATTGCAAAGAAAAACGTCGACATCGTTGTTGCCGGCAATTTCGGTCCGAAAGCGTTTCGAGCTCTGGAAGTAGCAAAAATCAAGGTCGCCCTCTGGGCAGATGGGACCGTTGCAGAGGCGATTGAGCAGGTTCGGAATGACAAACTCAAGATATGCGACAAAGCCAATGTTGAAGGACACTGGATGTGATTGTCTGCTCTTATAACTTGGAAGAGATGATTTCAATAATCAAAAAAGATAGGAGTTCAAGATGCCAGGTGGAGACAAAACCGGACCGTCAGGTGACGGACCAATGACAGGACGAGGCGTCGGTTTTTGTGCCGGCAACGATGTATCAGGAAATCAGAATCCTTCTCCCGGACGCTTTGGTCGTGGTCGGGGCGGAGGACAAGGTAGAGGTGGTGGTCAGGGTCGCAGACGTGGTGGCGGACAAGGCAAAGGTGGCGGGCAAGGCCTCGGCCCCGGTACCGAATGTGTCTGCCTGAACTGCGGTGTGACTGTTCCGCATCAGCAAGGCATGCCCTGCATTGAGACAGACTGCCCGAAGTGTGGCCAGAAAATGACGAGGCAGTAAGGAACTGAAAAACAATACTTTGAAAATATCTGTCGCCAGCGGTAAAGGTGGTACCGGAAAAACAACGATTGCCACCAATTTGGCCGTTGCGATTGGTCGGATGGGTAAGACCGTTGCCTACCTTGATTGCGATGTCGAGGAACCGAACGGTCATTTGTTCCTGAAGCCGGAGATCAAGGAACAGATCGATGTTACTGTTCCGGTTCCCCGAGTTGATCTCGATAAGTGCACTCTATGTGGTGATTGTTCCGCAGCCTGCGAGTATCACGCTATCGCCGTACTGGGAAAAACAGTGGAGGTCTTTGATTCACTTTGTCATGGTTGCGGGGGATGCCTTGATGTTTGCCCGGAAGATGCCATCGAAGAAATCCCCAGAACTATCGGACAGATCAATCGTGGAGTTGGGATGGGAGTCGAGTTCCTTGAGGGACGTCTGAATGTCGGAGAAGCGATATCACCTCCCGTTACGAAGGCTCTGCGGAAGCTTGGTACGACATCCAGTGTAGTCATTATCGACGCTCCCCCCGGTACATCCTGTCCGGTCATTGAAGCAATCAAAGACACAGATTTCGTGATATTGATAACCGAACCCACACCATTTGGATTGAACGATCTTAAACTGGCAGTCGGGATGGTGCGTGAGATCGGCCTGTCATATGGCGTCGTGATCAATCGTTCAGATATTGGTGATAGCAGAACTCACGAATATTGTCGGCAAGAGAAGATCGATATTCTAATGAACATTCCCTTTGACCGTCAGGTTGCTGAAACATACTCGCGTGGAGACATGATGCTTGATGTCAACTCACAGTATGATAAGAACCTGTACGATCTTTACCAGATCATAGCAGAACGGGTTAATCATGACGGAACTGATCGTAGTCAGCGGTAAGGGCGGTACGGGAAAGACCAGTTTGGTCGGATCACTCGCTGCTTTGTCACAGAACAAAGTGCTGGTTGATTGCGATGTCGACGCGGCTGATCTCCATTTGATTCTACAACATAACGTCCTGAGAACAACCAAGTTCATCGGTGGCAAGCAAGCCTCAATCATTGAAGAGAGATGCACAAATTGCGGGCTATGTGAGGAATTCTGCCGGTTCGATGCCATCAAGCATAAGTCACCCTCTGACCTCGACGGCGAAGAGAAGTATTGGATTGACAAGCATGCTTGTGACGGATGTGCGGCTTGTGTACGTCACTGCCCGGAACAGGCCATCGATTTCAAGGAAGTTATCAGCGGCGATTGGTTCCTTTCCGAGACCCCGCATGGACCTCTCCTGCATGCGCGTCTGGGTCTGGCACAGGCCAATTCCGGCAAGCTGGTTTCGCTGTTGCGCCAGCAAGCAAGATTGATGGCGGAAAAGAGAGGGTTGGATCTGATTATTGTTGATGGTCCCCCCGGGATTGGCTGTCCCGTGATTGCCTCGATCACCGGAGCCACATACGTTCTGATAGTTACTGAACCATCTATGTCGGCTATGCACGATATGGAACGGCTATTACAATTAACCACACACTTCAGAATGCCAACCGGGATATGTATCAACAGGTCCGATATCAATCACGACCTGACTTCCCGTATCGAGAACTTTGCAAAGAAGCAAAAAGTTAACACGCTGGGGCGAATCCCCTTTGACCCGGCAGTGACACAAGCTCAACTTGAGGGCACTTCCGTCATTGAGCATGTCACCAACGGAGCCTCAAAGAATATCTCACTCATGTGGTCAAACCTTGAAAACGAACTGAGAAAGAAAGGATCATAGTCTCAAATCAGATACATGACAAAACAAGAATCAACAGGAATTAACATGGAGTTAAGAATATGAAAATCGCAATCCCTACGGTAGATGGTGTGTTGTGCCCGCATTTTGGACATTGCCAGCAGTTTGCAATCCTTGATGTCAATTTGGAAACAAAGGTGATTGACAATTCTGAGATGTTGACCCCACCTCCGCACGAACCGGGCGTGCTCCCCGCATGGTTGCACAAGTTAGGATGTAATCTCATAATCGCTGGTGGTATGGGCGGTCGAGCCATAGACTTGTTCAAGCAAAATGACATCGAAGTTGTTATGGGAGCACCAAATGGAAAGCCCGAAGAGATTGTGATGGCCTATCTTGACAGCAAGCTCACTACCGGTGTCAATCCGTGTGATGATCCAGCCTTTCACGGCGACACGCCTTGCGGGGAGTAACCGTAACACCCTAAAGAAATACACTTGTGGGCGGCAGACACCTCCGTCTGCCGCTTACTGAACTATTCCGAAGACACCGATGCTCCTACCCGATTCAACTCCCGGCGCGCTGCCTCGGCAATAGTACGGAGCGTGAGCGGCTTTCGGATGTAGGCTCCTGCTCCCAACCGCAAGGCTTCATCCACCCGCTCCGACTCGGCGAAACCGGAGACTATTATGGCCTTCTGTTTCGGATTGATTTCGAGAGTCTGTCGATAGGTTTCGGCACCGTCGATTCCGGGCGGCATAACCATATCGAGAATTAGAAGATCTCGCGGGTTATTCCTGATGTAGTTAATTGCCTTCTCGCCACTCTCCACTGCATCGATCTCGTAACCAAGTTTTTTTAGTAGTTGCACCGACACATCACGCTGCACAACATCATCGTCAACTACCAGTACCGTCTCTGTGCCGCCGACGATCTCGGCCGGGGTCACTGTCGTAATTGATTGTCGCGCCACCGGGAAATAGAGATAGAACGAAGTTCCCTCCCCAACAATACTCTTGACATCAATGTATCCGTCATGATCCTTGACGACGGCATCAACAACACTCAAACCGAGACCGGAGCCACGTTTCTTGTCAGTTGTTTTGGTAGTGATGAACGGCTCAAAAATTGTCGGTAGGACATCAGGCGAAATGCCTGACCCGGTGTCAGTAATGGTGAGTTTGACGTACTCTCCTCGCGGAACACTGGCATAGCGACCGTATGCTTCATCTATGTAGTAGTTCTCGGTCATGATTGTGATTTGTCCGATGTTCTGCATGGCGTCGCAGGCATTTGAGATCAGGTTCAGCAATACTCGGCCGATCTGGGCACTCCCGCCCATAATTCTCAGAAGATCTCCAGCTAACTGGGTCTCACATACGAGCGTCTTTGGTGTCTCTTCCATCTGTTGCAAGACTTGGTAGACAATCTCATTGAGTTCCAACGGTTCCTGATTGTAATGCCCCCGCCGTCCCAGAGTCAGCAACTGCTGATTGATGTCAGCAATCTGAGAGGCTGCCTTTTCCATCTGTTCCAAATAGGTTAAACAGTGATGATCCTCAGCTAGCTCTTCTCTGATAAATTCCGGATAAGCCACCAGCGGCGCGAGCAGGTTGTTGAAATCATGTGCTACTTGTCCTGCTATACGACCCGCGATCTCCAGTCGTTCGGCGCGGGATTCAAGAGTTTGCAGACGTCTGATTTCGGTAATGTCACTCTTGACAGCCACATAATTGACGACCTTACCGTCACCATCATAGACAGGTGAAATTGTCACATCTTCGGTAAAGAGGGTACCATCTTTTTTCTTATTGATAACCTCTCCACGCCATTCTTCACCTCGCAACAACGTTTCCCACAACTTCTTGTAGAAGGCGTCATCATGCTTGTCGCTTTTCAATATTCGTGGATTTTGCCCGATAGCTTCCTTAACCGTATAGCCCGTTATTCTCTCGAAGGCAGGATTTGCATATTGAATTGTTCCCTCGGCATCCGTGATGACGATTGTCTCGGCGGCATGTTCAATGGCCCTTGATAGTCTGAGACGGTTGGCCTCGCCTTCTTTGCGATCGGTGATATCACGGGATGTCTCAATGACCTGGATAACCTCGCCCTCCTCGTCGAAGATAGGTGCAGCCACAATTTCCACCGCAATGGCCCGGCCTTCGATATCATAGTGGGTGTGTTCAACCGTCACCGGGGCTTTGGTTGCGAAAACATGCTTCAGTGGGCACGGGTCATCTGTACCCGTGCACGGTGTCGGAGAATTGTGTGAAGCTTCGTGACACTTCATGCAGGAGTCAGCAGAGTCTTTTCCTTTCATTATCTTGAGCGCAGCCTTGTTAGCCAGCTCGATCGTGTAGTCGTGGTTGATCACCATCAGACTCTCGGGGAACCCGTCAATGACCGTCTGCATAAACTTCCGCGCGCGTTCCCGCTCCCCCTCGGCCTGCTTGCGTTCGGTGATGTCGATGAAGATTCCTCGCGTGGCGACCGGCTTGCCGTCTTCAAACAGACAGCTACTATTACCCGCGACCGTGATCATCTTGCCGGTCTTGGAAACAAGAACAGTCTCCACGCCCTTGGCAGTTCCCCCAGCCTGAACCCTCTCAAAGATATCCAGACAGTGTTCTTTGTGGTCTGGGTGAATAATGTCGAACAGGGAGAGATTGGCGATTTCTTCCTCTTCGTAGCCAAGCGTTTCACGCCATGCTGGATTCACATAGAGAAACGAGCCATCCGGACGAACGCACTGAATCAGATTGCTCGCATTATCGAACAAATCACGGTAGCGCCCCTCGCTCTCCCGTAACGCCTCCTCGGCTTGCTTGCGCTCGGTGATGTCGTAAGTGAACAGCGAGTAACCTACCATCTTGCCATCCGGACCGAAAATGCCAGCCACAGTCGAATCCAGTTCGCGTACGCCCTCATCAGTCTCCTGTGTAATAGAGTAGTTGTATTCTCCGACCTGACGGACGATCTCCACTACGCGCTCGAAGCGCTTTGGCGAGACATTCTCTTTCGTATGCATTTCCAGAACGGTCTTGCCGACGACTTCCGCAGCAGAGTAGCCAAACAGTTTCTCCGCCATGGGATTGTAGTAAGTGATGCGGTAGTCCAGATCGGTCGTGGCAATAGCAACATCGCTCGCGCTACGCAGGATGTTGTCGAGCATAGTTGTCTTTTCCCGCAGCGCCTCCTCGACCTGCTTGCGCTCAGTGATGTCTTTGTCCACACCACGATAACCGGCGAGCTTGCCTTCGTCGTCCAATATGGGAACGCCGTTAGTAAGGAGGTAAACCTCATGTCCATCTTTGGCAATGTTCAAGTTCTCCAAGTCAACGATGGGCTGTTTGTCAGCCGCTATTGCCGTGAAGATTCTGGATACGCGCTCGGCCTCCTTCTCAGACATTAAGTCGAAAGGCGTCTTCCCCAGCAGGTCTTCGGGAACATAACCCAGCACCTCTTCCACGCCGTCGGAGACATAGGTGTACCTGCCCTGCGCATCAACTTCCCAGATCCAGTCGGCGGTACTCTGCGCTACATCTCGGAAGCGTGCCTCTGACTCCCGCAGTGCCTCCTCGGCCCGCTTGCGCTCAGTAATATCACGCATGGTTCCAATAAGACCGATGACCTTGCCATCCGAGTCACGAAGCAGTGAGCTCTCCATATGGGTGGGAAACGTTGTGCCGTCCCTTCGCACATGCCACACCTCACCACTGAATGAGCCACTGTCCATAACCTGCCGATTGATTTCATTCACGGCTAGCATCTGATCTGCCGTATGAAAAATCGAGAGAGATTTTCCCAGCAACTCCTCGGGCTCATATCCATGCATTTGTGCGAAAGCCCGGTTAACGAATTCCAAATTGCCATCAACATCCACCTGGGCCATTCCCTCGTTACACTGCTCGGCAACTGAAGATAGATGCCGCAACTTCTCTTCCGTCTTCTTGCGCTCGGTGATGTTGGAGACTACTCCGCTGACACGCGACAGCTTTCCGTCCGGAGTGAACTCGATAACTTTGGTGTCTATGACGTGAATGGTTTCCCCGTCTTTGCGGATGATGCGGTATTCTGTCACTAGGGGTCCGATGTCCGGCCCCAAGGCTATGTGCTCTCTGACCTCCCGGAACACTCTTTCACAATCTTCCGGATGTGAAAAGGATCGCACCACGCCGGCGGGATCAGCCGAGATCTCTTCCACAGTGTAGCCCGTATGACTCTCGATGGACGGGGAGATGAAGTCATACTGGTTGAGTATGGGGTCGTAACGATAGATTACGTCACTAACAGTATCGGCAAACGCACGTAATTTCTCTTCACTCTCCCGCAGCGCCTCCTCGGCCCGCTTGCGGTCGGTGATGTCCTCATGCATAAGGACAACATGACTGATTTCCCCATCTGCACTCTTCACCGGATAGATTGTCGCCGCCACCCAGGGCTTGGTACCGGTATCCAATGTCTCCAGCACATCGTATTGAACGACTGGGATTGTTACCTTTTCGCCTCCGAATCCCCGTTTGATATAGGGCATCACACCCAGGCACTCCAACTGTTGATCCTCAAGCATGTTGTAGCCTTGCAGATCATCAAGGGTTACTCCCCAGAGTTGTTCCCAGGCCTTATTTACTTGAATAGTCCTACCGTCGGGTTCCATAACCTGAATACTCATGGGTGACTGGTCCACCAACCTCCTAAATTGCTCCTTGCTTGCAATTAACGCCTCTTCGGCCTGCTTGCGCTGGGTGATGTCAAGCAACGCACTGGAGGTACCAGTGAACTTGCCAACTTCGTCGAATTGCGGTGAGGCAGTGACAGATATAAACCGATGGTTGCCGCTGGCAGTGACTATCTTCAAGTCATACGTGGATGATATACCTTTTCCTCTTTGGGAGGTCTCCTGACGGACCAGCTTGACCTGGTCGTCCGGGAGGTATGACAGCAAGCTCTTCCCAACCATGGCCTCGCACGAATTCTCCTCGAATATCCTGACGCAAGCAGGATTGCAAAACTGAAAGACTTCGTTCTCATCAACAAAACCAACCCCCTCCATCAGGGAGTCAAATAACTCCTGGTATCTGGCATCGCTCTCCTGCAAGTTTGCCGAGTCGTGTGGGCGTGTTATGGTATTCTCCAATTCCGCAATGCGGGCGTGGAGTGATTCTACTTCCTTGAGTAACTCTTTTCGGGATTTCATCAATTCCGGCATATCCCTGCCTTTCCAAAGTGAATGTCAACTACACTGACGTTCTGATAGACGATGCGAGGTGTAAAACAATAAACGCTAGTCGTGCTGCATTGCCAACCCTGAATGCAAACGCCTGTCGATCTGTCACCTGTTCACCCGGTTTCAATTCCGCCTCCGGATAGCCAGGGATATCGACTCGGCTACTTATAATGAGGTATCGGCAATTTGTCCGCAGGAATCAAGGTTCAACATGGGTTTTGTGAGAGAGTGCAGTACTCCTAAAGCCCCACCAGCTCTTTCAATTGCCGCACCTCATCGTCCGATAGATGGCGCCAGTTACCCGGTTGAAGCCCCTCGACGGTCAACCCGGCAAACTTGATTCGCTGTAGTCTGAGTACTCGATGCCCGACTGCCTTGCAGAGCTGCTTCACTTCGCGTTTGCGGCCTTCGGTAAGTGTGAGTCTGATCCGCGTGGTGTCGTCAGTACGAACACCTATACGCACTTTGGCTCTCCCTATGGCACCATCTTCTAGTGGGATGCCCTTACCGATCAGATGGGCGGAGTCGTGCTCGAAATATCCCCGTACCTGCGCCTCATACACCTTGGGCACCTCGTATCGAGGGTGGGTCAGACGATGAGCCAGATCGCCATCGTTGGTTAGCAACAGTACACCGTCGGTATCGTAGTCGAGACGACCGACCGGATAAACACGAACTTTAAGATTCCTAAGATAATCAGCCACCGTCCTGCGATGGAACGGATCGTCGAGTGTGGTCACTACTTCGCGCGGCTTGAACAACAGAACATGTACCTTCTCCCGTACCGGCGACACGACAGTTCCGTCCACCTTGACTACGTCACATTCGTCGTCAATAATCGTGCCCACCTTGTCGACCAGACAATCGTTGACAACTACTCGCTGTTGAGCTATAAGGGCATCAGCCCCACGACGCGAAGTGACACCGCACAGGGCAAGGAACTTGTTGATTCGTACTGAGGGCATAGTTTCATTGCTCACCAGTCCCATAGCAAGCTATGGGGTACCGAAACAGAGTCGTCATCCTGAGCGAAGTCGAAGGAAAACAATAGCAATAGTATTGTCAGGTTGAAGTCAACTGAACCTACCATTGGTACCGAGGCAACCACGTCAAGCCTTCAGGAGGTGGAATCGGCCGTGACAATCATATCGACAGTGATACCTTCTGACGTCTCTTCCTCGACAGATGTCGCTTCGACGCTGATCTCCTCCTCTGATGGTTCAACCGATGTTTCTTTCACCGAGATGGGAGCGATTTCAGTCTCACGCCGAGATTTCGGATCAAAAGTTCCGTCAGCTACATTGAGCTTCTGCTGTGTTTCTGCATCGAGAGCGTCGGGGTCCAGACTTAACTGCGACTGGTCCTGCGGCTCGACGGCCCTGATCAATTCCTCGATTTCCGTCATCTTGGGCAGATCGTCAAGCCGCGCCAATCCGAAAAACTTCAAGAACTCATCGGTCGTTCCGTATTGAAGCGGACGACCTACAGTCTCGGCTCGACCCTTGATAGTTATCATTTTCTTGTCGAGCAGATTGTGCAGAACGCCATCTGACGCTACCCCGCGAATGTGCTCGATCTCCGCTTTGGTCACCGGCTGACGGTAGGCGGTGATAGCCAGAGTCTCAAGCGATGCCCGCGTTAGACGCATCTTACGCCGACGGGCAAAGAGTTCCTCGACAAACCCGGCAAACTCCGGCAGGATATAAAACTGAAAGCCTCCGGCAATCTCCCGGATACGAGAGCAACTACCGGATTGCATATAACGATTGTTAAGATCGGCCACGATTTTGTTAACGCGGCTTGGGGTCATGTCGTCAATCAGCCCGGCAATACGCCGAACCGGTAGCGGTTCCGGTGAGGCCAGAATAAGTGCCTCGACTACTGATTGCTGGTATCCATTCTCCATCAGTTACTCACCATTTGTGGTTGGGATTGGGTAAAATCGATGATGTCCATTGATCTGCGGGGAGCCTCGAATTCCTTGCCCCGGTAAACCCGCATCTCACCAAATGACACCGATTGATAAATTGAGACGCGGTGAACACGAACCAGTTCCAGTAGAGCTATGAATGTCACGATAGCTACAATGCGACGGGGAACGTCAGAAAACAGTTCGGGGAAGGTAGCGAACTCTTGTTGCTTGAGCATTCCCATGATAACCGTGATCCGGTCTTCAATAGAGATCTCCTCGGCATCGACACTGTGAAATGCTTCATCGCGCTTTGCCTCCAGGACTTCCCTGAAAGCGGTCAGCAATTCGAACAATGACGTTCCTGGCGACAGGTCAACCTTGGTTTCAATCTTGCCTACCGGCGAGGGCGGCACATAGTTGCGTTCCTCAAGAAGCGCCTTCTCGCGCAGAATCTCGCTCGCTTCCCGATACTTGCGATACTCAACCAGAGCCATGATGAGCTCTTCGCGAGGATCGATCTCCTCCGGATCGTTTTCGTCACGAGGTAAAAGTAGTCGCGCCTTGGCTCGGATCAAAGTGGCCGCCATCAAAACGAACTCACCGGCGACATCAAGATTCAGTTCTTGTATCAGTTCCATATACTTCAAGTACTGGCTCGTTACGCGCGCCAGAGGAATGTCATAGATATCGACTTCCTCTTTCTTGATCAGATACAAGAGTAGATCAAGAGGTCCGCTGAAAACAGGCAGGTCAACCCGGTAATCCTGAGGCAATTGGCTGGTGGTCATGTTCATATTGTCATTCATCCTCGGTAGTTCATCTTCATAGCCACACGCACTCGGTCCATCACGCCTCCAGTTCGAATCCTGGCGCGGTCGCGGCCATCCTTGAGTACATCCCAGACGTAGTCCGGAGTTTTCTCCAGTTCGGCACGTTTGTCACGTATTGGCGCCAGGGCGCTGTTCATATTATCTGCGAGGCGCATCTTGCAATCGACACATCCAAGTTCACCCGTCCGGCATGGAACTGCCAGTTCTTCTTCGGCGTTTTGAGTATAGATGCGATGCAGCAGGAACACCGGGCATTGTTCTGGTCGACCCGGGTCCCCTTTTCGTAGTTTCTTCTCATCAGTATAGAAACCGCGAATACGCTTGATAGTGTCTTCCGGCGAGTAATCTATCGGAATGTGGTTGTCATAGGACTTTGACATCTTGCGGTTATCAGACCCGGGAATTAGCGGAATGTCTCTAAACAACCCTTCCGGTTCTTTCAGCGTCGGACCATAGTAGTGGTTGAACCGCTTTGCCAAATCGCCGGCGAGCCAAATATGTTTCTCCTGATCCTTACCGACCGGCACTTTGTCAGCGTCATAGATACAGATATCCGCCGCCTGTAAAACAGGATACCCGAGAAAACCATACGAATCGAGCGTGTCCTTTTTCTCAATGTACGTTGGCAGCCGCATCAGTGTAGGTACTGTGATCATCGTGGAGAATATCCAATGCAATTCGACGTGCTCGGGTACCTCCGACTGGATGAAGATGGCGCACTGTTGCGGATCGAGACCAGCAGATAGAAAATCAATGGTCATCTGGAAAATCCGATCCTTCAGCACTCCCGGTTCCTTATAGTCGGCCGTCAACGCGTGCAGATCCACGATACAACAGTACATCTCATATTCCTGTTGCAACATGACCCAGTTGCGCAGGGCGCCCTCAAGATTCCCGATATGGAGTCTGCCGGTCGGTTGCATCCCGGAAAGGATAACCTGGCGGCCATTTTTGTTTGTGTCAGTCACAGAAGTATTCCCATATAATACACCTTTCTACCAGCTTTAGATGTTATCCAGAGTTGGGATCGAAATCAAATAAAACTTTTTAAGGAGTCCAGTTGAATCGTGGCTATATAGCAGCCCCTATCGCGCCAGGATCGATATTGTCCTGATTCCCGACGTTGATTCCAACCGCGTTGACTCATCGGGTCGGTAACAAATCGCCAGCAGCTTGTCGGGCGGTATACCGGACAGATCGAAATCGCCGCGACACCGGAATTCTTCTTCCACCCGCCAGTCAGTCTTATGACCTCGTGACTGGAATTGCCAGGCATTCTCCCTTGCTTCCGACTGACTTGATTTTTTCTCGTAGTACACGACCGGAACCACACCGTGAGCCAGTGCGAAATCGCGATCAATAGCTAATCCGTATGGTTCGAAAGACATCTCGTGATACCGGGCGCGCCATCGCATCAATGCCAGTGCCTTTTCCGGATCCAGACCAGTCATTGATACCGTTGCCACACCTCCCGGCATATGTCGTGGTGAAGCAATAATCTTGCGAGTGGATACGATATGTTGCAACGTATCAAAGGCAGATCGAGGATGTGTCTTAGAATCTACTACTGCTCGCCAATAATCGACTACTCGTTCATCTGGCCAGGGACCATTTGACGAACGGGTCCAGTGGACCAGGTACTTGCGGCCGAACCTGTCCAATTCCGAGTTAAGATGATCATGAATGATCTTATACTTCAAACGACTCGAACGGCGCTGATACACTATCTGCATAGAAGACATGATTTCCTTCCCTGCCGAATAACCCTCTGAGATGAGCCGAGACATGTTGCCGCCGGATCTGACCGAGATTGGCACCAGAGTATCGGCCGTATCAACAACCGCCCTATCACGTTGCACAGATAGATTCGTGACTTCTCCCCCTTCAGACAGAATTACAGGTCGAATCCGAGTGCGAGTCTGGTCAAAAGTGAACTGCTCCAGAGTCCAGGATTGCAACCGAGCGAAATCCGACTCATTGGCAGCCGGGATCAGTATCTCCTGCCTGAGATCGAGTTCCGCCCCAAAGGTGGTGATCAGCTCCCAGGTCTGAAGCCCTATCGATGTCACCAGCGTCAGATCATGATCACGAACCCACTGGACTGCCTTGATCACCTGCCGAACCCAGCCGGCATTGCCGTTCGGGTGGAGAGGCTGGCGCGATAACAGTATGGCAGCTTTCTTGCTTTTCATTATAAGTATCAAGATGCATCAGAATCGAACCTGGGGAAAGGATTGAGGTCAGTCGCGGCTTCTTTTTTCCTTGCTATCAGGCGCAATTCGGCCACTTCTTTAGATTATGTTCAAGATACTCATAGTTTATGGAATCAGTCTGCTTCTGGTGGTGCAGTCTGCCATAGCCGCCACCCTAACCGTCAAGCGCGGGTCCGATCTTCAGTCCGTCATAAATTACGCCCGAAACGGGGACACCCTTCTCCTGGCGGCCAAGGAGTTCTCTTCGAGACCTTCACCATTTGAAGATTCTCTTTGTGGCAACTGCCCTGATCCACAGACGGTAGTCAGAGCCTCAGTCGGTTTCGTTATTCGCGGCAAATCACTGGTAATCCGCGGGGCTGACCGAACCGGTACGAAGCTGATAACCGGTGCAGGTTACGGGTTGTACATTGAAGACTGTCCATCGCTCAGGATTTCGAATCTAACCATAACCGGAGGTCGTCGTGATCCTGACGGTATGGCAACTAACGCCGGAATAGTTGTACGTCGTTCGCAAGTGGAAATCACCGAAGTCAATGTCCGCGACAACGATCACCGGCTCGACACCGTCGTAGTTGGAATCGGGGGCATATTCGGTCGCGAAGGAGCCGAGCTTGAGATTCGAAACTGCACGATCGAGAACAACGGGTGGGATGGCATAGCACTCTACCGGGGAGCATCGGCAGTGATTACTGACTGCCTGATCAAGGACGGCCGCGGAGCAGCAATCGGCGTGACATGGGATGCCACCTGCACCGCATATCGCAACGAAGTAACCGGCTATTGGAAAGGTATCGGTGCTTTTGGTACTTCGTGGGTTATTGCCCGCAACAACTTGATTCATAATAACCTGGGTTGGGGCATGATCGCCACCGGGCAAGCCTATATGGATATGGTCAACAACGTTGTGTACCACAACGGCAATTGCGGCATCGCTCCCTGGTCAACGGAAAGCAGGGGTCGCATAGTCAATAACATTGTGATTGAGAACGGTTGGCGGGAGCAGTGGGTCTGTCCTTGTGTCGGAGTCTGGAATTATGGCGATTGGGCCAAATGGGATTTTAGAAATAATATCGTCTTCAACAACGTGGCAGGCGAATATGAGGCTATCTGGAACCAGACCGGCCTAAACGGCAACTTGAATGTTGACCCCCTCTTCGTTGGAGATGGAGATTTTCATCTTCAAGCCGGATCTCCAGGACTGAACGCTGGTGACAGCCTGATTTACAACATCGACGGTTCAGCCTCACATATCGGGCTCTATGGCGGACCACAGGCCAAACAAGACTGAAGATCGAACATTTCTGACCAGCGATCATTATTTTCTAATTCTCGACCAGTGAGTAACCGATTAGAGAAATATCGGATAGAAATGAATTGTTGAATATGGAGGACTAGTTGTGAAACGCATAATTTTTTTGATGGCGATTCTCACTGGCTTGGTTCTGTTGATGATGGGAACCGGCTGTGACAGTTCCAAGGACCCCGTTTCGAATCAACAGGGAGATACAACTGCGGCCAATTTCCAGTTCGTGGATTCGGCCTTCGGGGAGGACATCTTTTCAAGCTTCGACATCTCTCTAAATATGTCGCTGGCCCTTCTGGACGAAATCGAGGGTATTACGATGTCGCCGTCGAAATCCACCCCACTCGCGGCCCTTGGTGATGGCTCGGACGAAATCGAGATTACCTTAGTCGACAGTTTCCTGTTCACTCCTGAATATTGGTATGTCTTTATATTCCATGGCACCATCATTGACGGTTTCGACACCATCAATATCAACGGTATCGACTCGATTCAGCTTCTTAATGACGGAACGCCGCTCACGATGGAAATAATGCCCCTCGTATTTAACGGTGTGAAAGTGCGCGCTCACGTCAATGGAGAGACCAACAATGGCACTACAATTGGCAGCCACCACCGTGTAGATTTCGAGGTGAATGTAACCGATACCGACAGCGTGGCCACCATCGACGGCACGGCTCACGACACAATCGCTATCGCCTGGGCCGATGACGTCACAACCTGCGAACTGGAGATGGCTTCTGTAACAACTGTTGACGGACTCGAACTGTTACTAAATGGGGGTGACGACTGCCCTCTGGATGGAACGATTTCGGTCACCATGGCAATTGACATGGATTGCACTGGGGACAGCCCAATTGGATGGGATCAACTCAATATCGACGGCACGTGGACAATGACGGCAGTTGTCAACGGCAACAGGACGATAACGGTAACCATCAGTGATGGTACAACTACCTGGACAACTACCGAGACTCTCGACTGCGGCCCGTCGGCATAAAAACCTCGCGGCGGTTACTGAACCGCCTTCGCAGATTGAATTGGCGAAGTATTCTGTCGGGTGTCCTTTTCGGGCGCCCGCCTTCTTATGATCCCCAGATTATCTTTCGAACTCAGGAGTAAGAGGTGGCACCGCCGCCCAAAAGACTTGACGACCAGCTATTGATCGGTGATCTTACCGACCTTGACACACGGTGTGTTGGTTCCTGATGATGGCATTCAAGAGATGCATAATGGGACCGACAAACAGTGTGTGACAGTATTTGTCCGGAGGAGTGGCTGAGAGGTCGAAAGCGGCGGTCTTGAAAACCGTTGTACCGCAAGGTACCGTGGGTTCGAATCCTACCTCCTCCGCATTATTATGTAAATTATTGTGCTACATAATCTTATGACATAGACTAGAAGCTTTTCCTCCCCGATTTCTAACAAAATAGTCGCTACTCACACTCACAGAACCTCTCACACTGTGTGACATTTCTCTATCGAGGGGTAGTCAGTTTCCGTTTGCCCCAATACGTTCTCCTATGTATATTATTGGGTGTACCCCAAGAGCGCCTCTCTGGCGATCATAATCAGGAGAGGAACGTAGAGATGAAGCGAATTCTAGTCTTAACAGTAATGATGTTGATTGTGGCCCCTGTCCAGGCAACCATAATACATGTGCCGGCCGATCAACCAACCATCCAGTCAGGAATAGACTCCGCAGAAGAGTATCTTGATACCATCCTCGTTGCGGACGGCGTATACACCGGCGATGGTAACCGCGACATCAACTTTGGCGGCAGGGCCGTAGTACTGAAATCCTTGAGTGGCCCGGAGTTGACTATCATCGATTGCGAAGGCGATTCCACAAACCCACACCGTGGGTTCATTTTCAACACGGGTGAGGACTTCATGACCGTGGTACAGGGCTTTACAATTCGCAACGGGTACATGTACATTGATGACACCACCATCACCTATGGCGGTGGCATGCTCTGCGACTCCGCTTCCCCGACCGTCGTTGACTGCATCATTGAAGACTCCTGGGCCATGATGGGCGGCGGTATCTCCTGTGACGACGCTTCACCAAGTCTGGTTAACTGCGTCATCAAGACCAACTATGCCTACTTATGGGGCGGTGGCATGCATTGTAATCAGTCTTCGCCGGTTCTGTCAGGTTGCCTGTTTTATTGTGACACCTCCCGACACTCCGGCGGGGCGATTTATATGCAGGACAACTCCTTTCCAAGTTTAGCCGACTGTCGCTTCGAAACCAATTTCAGTTGGGGCGGTAGCGGCGGTATTTACTGCGTGATTGAATGCTCTCCGATATTTGAGAACTGTGTTTTTATCAGTAATACCGGTTTTAATAGCAACGATCTGACGCTCTATCGCTCATGCTCACCCACATTGACAAACTGCACTTTTTTCGGGGGAGGGATCTACTGCGGACGCTCGTCCTCACCTGCGCTACAGAATTGCATCATTGCTTTCAGCCCGGGGCAGGCCGTAAAGTGTCTCCAGTACACAGGCGAACCTTGTTACCCGACACTTGCTTGCTGCGATGTCTATGGCAACATTGGAGGGGACTGGATTGACTGCATCGCCGGTCAAGACAACGACAATAACAACATCTCAGCTGATCCACTATTTTGCGATACCGCCGCCGGTGACTATCACATTGACGAGATTTCGCCGGGTTCTCCTGCTCTCAGCGGCTGCGGCACGCTGATAGGTGCGATGGGAGTGGGCTGTGGAACGCCCGCGCGGGCGTGGTTAGTATCTGCCGATGGTAGTGGCGATGCGCCCAACATCCAGGCCGCGGTTGACTCTTGCTCAACTCTTGATACGGTTCTGCTGGAACCGGGAACCTACTCCGGCGTCGGCAATCGTGATATCGAACTGCGCGGCAAAGCCATTGTCTTAACTTCTGTTTCAGGACCCGAACAGACCATTATCGATTGTGAAGGCAGTGCGTCTGAGGAACACCGGGGGTTCTATCTTCATCAGGGAGAGGATTCGACCACCTTCATAGAAGGCCTTACCATCGTCAATGGCTATTTCGAGTCTCAAAATGGCGGGGGAATGTTTTGTGACGGCTCTTCCCCCACCATACGCAACTGTGTTCTTAGAGGTAACCACGCCTACTCGGGCGGCGCCTTAGCTTGCGTTGAGCTTTATTCCCTTTTGCGCCTTGAGGTGTGTACGCTCGATAGCAACTCGGCAGGCAACAACGGCGGTGGTATCTTCACCGGTTCGTCCGTTTCACTTTCCGACTGCGTTGTATCACGCAATACCGCCATGGCTAATGGGGGCGCCATACATTTTTTCAGCAACGATACCACAATGTACAGCTCCGACACATCCTACCTGACCTTCTGCACTTTTGATGATAACCACGCCGGTAGCAATGGCGGGGCGCTGTACATGGCTAATGCCTCTCCCCACGCCAGGAACTGCACGTTCTACGGCCACAGCAACAGCTATGGTGGTGCTGTGGCCGTCGCGTCGTACTGCTCACCAGTTTTTGATCGGTGCCTCATCGCTTTTAACGAAGGACCTGCGGCGGTGGCATGCCTCTCCCCTTACGCCTACCCGTTCTTCTGGTTATGTGACATTTATGGCAATCAGGGCGGTGACTGGACCGACTGCATTGCAGATCAATATGGTGTTTACTGCAACTTCTCGGCTGACCCCTGGTTTTGTGATACCACCTCCGGCGACTTCCACCTCTTCGAGACCTCACCCTGTGCACCCGAATATAACGTTTGTGATTCCCTGGTAGGCGCCTATGGAGTCGGTTGCTCCGGGGAGATGACTACCATTGAACCAGACTTGATGCAGCTTCCTCTTCAGGGTTTGCGGTTCGCCGAGATGGCAACCATCCGTCTGGGTAATCTCGATGGCGGATACATCTGTGGTGATATCGATCCCTCGTCGGTGCTGATAAATGCGACTATCACTCCAACTTCCTGGGAGCTGTTAGCATCGCACCCGGATTTCGATGGTGACGTTTTCCAAATCACGTGCCCAGTAGAAGATTTCCTTGTTACCTATGGAGTGCTGGCTGATACCACCATCCAGTTGCACAACGTGTCAGGTGAGTACAACGACCTGGAGAGCTTCTCTGTCGACGGAACCATTACAATCGTCGGTCATACGACTGGTGATATGAATGATGACGGTACTATTAACATTGTTGATCTGACACACTTCGTCGCTTACTTATTTAGCGGTGGTCCGCCTCCTCCTATAATGGAATCAGCAGACATGAACCGGGATGGCAGCATCAATATAGCCGACCTGACCTTCCTGGTAAACTATCTATTTGGCGGAGCTGCAGCACCGCCAGCGTGTCCTTAGCTCCAATCCGGGACAAAACCGATGAATCCTGCGGCCGAATTGCGATTGGCGCAGTATGAGTCTCTCCTTGTGATATTTAACTTGAAACTCAGTTGGATGAACAGATATCGGACAGAGGCAATGGATCACGTTGAATTACAGAAGGACAATTGACAGGGCTCAAACTATGGCTTAGATTTCAACTACACTTTGTCCGGATTGTCTGAAGACATACACGTACAAGAAACATTCATTGGTTAAAATGATATGTCTTCACTATGTCGCTTCAGCCTAATCTCTTCAGTCACTACTGCATTCTTAATTTCCTCATTAGCCCACCTGCTCTTCATGCTCCCATCCTATTACAAAGGCGCAAATCTATCAGACTCAATGTAATTAACGTTTTGACTGTCAACCTCAATGCCACTCATATATGTCACACCCGTCAGCGAGAGATTCTTGATAATAGCATTTGAAATTACCAGGTAGTCGGAGAATTCGGAGTCGCTGATCGCGATGCCGGTCATTTTCGCTCCCTGAAAGTTAGCACCCGATATCTTGCAGCCGTTGATTTGTCCCCCGGATCTAAATTCAGAATCTACACAGTAGAGGTAAGCAATACTGCAATTACTTATCGAGAGACTATCTACTCTGGAAATGAATATCTTGGGCTCTGACATGTTTTCACAATTTTCAATCGTCACCATCTGGCAGTCGCTATTAATGATGTTTAGGCCATTGAATCCGTTGCACCCAACAAATATCAGCTGCTGGATATTCGCCTTCCCAAATGAGGCGCTCCTGCTTTCGCATTTGTCGAACTGAAGTTTTCTGATATTACTTTCACCAAAGCTGCAGGAGATGATACTCGATTCGGAGATGCTCAAATCGTCGATATTGGCATTTCCGAAGACAACCAGCTCCAATTTACCGTTTGTAATCTCTGTAGAGTCGAATCTAGCATGATAGAGACTTGTGTTGCGCCAGTCCGGTTTGAGTATCCTGGTGTTAATGAATTCTACCCGAGAGAAAACACCGGATTCATCAGAGCAATTGTCAAATGAGCATCCTCTGAAGGCTGCATCGCTCATTCTTGCTCTAACGCTTTTGCAGTCTACGAAAGAGCAGTTGTCGAATGTGCTTCGCTCAAACGATACACCTCCGAATTCGCACTCAATGAAATGAACATCTGCAAACTGTGAATTAGAGAAGTCTCCGGAAGCGAATTTGACCCCCTTGAGCTCCGACCCGGTGATTCTGGCACCCCTGGATGTGACATTGCTGAATTCAATAGCCCGTAGAGACGACTGATTCAATACAATGCCTGAAATGTCCAGTTCTTCAATGAGTTTATCCTCGACATGCCATCCCCGTTGACCGATCTCAGCATTGAATTTTCTAATATCCTTGAGATCGCTCTTCTCCTTGTCACTCAATTCTGAAGTCATACAGGAAACTCCTCCCATGCCAATCATGACCGCAAGTACAAACCATACCCACAAATGTCTAACAGTATTTTTCAAATCGCCGTCTCCATTCGAAGTCGGGTATCTCTGCTCGATCCACATCTCTTTCAATTGTGTAAATTTTGTGAGTGTCTGTACCGAAGATCCCACCACCAGATGTGTCTGAGTCTATTTGGATCTCGAAATTCCATCTGCTGTCAAAATCATAATGTGATACAAGAGCATTTCTCTGATTGAATTTAATCGACATAAAGATCGATCTCTCATTGTTGCCGGCAACAAAATTGAAGAACGTCTGAGCATCTCTTCCCCGTGGTATTATCCAATGGTTCAAGCCTTCGGGTTGCAATGGAATCTTCTTCCACTCTCCATCGGCAGCGAAGACATAGATCACAATATCTTCCAGATTCACCAGAATGCGAATATGCTGCATGATGACTACACTGAACCGGTAATCGATCAAACCGCGATGCTCGTCCCGAATAAGGAACTTGTCGGATTCAAATGTCTCAATGACTCGATCATGATGGCCGACTGTCGGATTGTTTTCGAGTAAGTCGTAGTAGTCAATCGCGACAGCGATTCTCGGGCTCACAGAGCCTGTTACAGGTTCCATCCTGTCGACGTCGCCGGTTGAGTCGAAGCAAATCTTTGAACCCGCCGAGAAATCACTTCCCACGCCATTGAACTCGCCGGTTTTGTTGAGCCGCGGATGTGGCCCGGCAGAATCTGACACTATCACCACAGGGATTAATCTCCTGCCGGTAGCTCGAAGCGCCGGATAATCGGAAAAATCATAGTAGCTCGTCTTTACGGAATCGTCGCCGCTGTAATCCGCACGGTTTATCGTGTAGAAGCCCCGTCGATGCGAATGTCCAGTCAATACAACTTGAATGCTCTTGCGCTTAACAAGATGGTCTTCATAGAGAGGCTGCCTGTTAGTCTCAAAGGTTCCCTGATCATGATCGTCTGCATCCCAGCCTGATTGGAATTCTACGTCGCCTTCTTCAGCCGTATTCATAGGAATACTCTCAAGATAACTAACGAACGTGAAATGGCTTGTGAAGATTATGTTTTTCTGATCTTCGATAGCGCGATTCAGCAGTTCAAGCTGAGTATCAGTCACCGGATCATCTGCTCTTGGAAGATGACCAAATCCCTGATCGATACCCGGGAAATCGAGAATATCTTCTTCATCTCCCCACGACACTCCGATAAGAGTCTGCCTGGGAAATCCTGCGGCAAAATCTGCGAAAGGACTAAACACTGTATACAACCACTGAAGCCTCTCGTAATGGAATGTAAACATCTCCTTGACTTCCGCATAAGTCTCTCCGAAAGCAAGTGTTGCCTCGTAGATCGTCAAATTGTGATCTGCCGGAATGCCGGGGTTAGCACGTACCCCGGCTACTCGGGGTGAAATACCATATGGTAGCGCATATGCATCGTGATTCCCGGTAACAGCAAATACGGGCTTCTGGTACCTGTTGTAGAAGTACACTATCAACGAATAGAGCGCAATATTGTCAACGTAATCCTGATACCGCGAATCATATGAGTCATCGAGTGCAACCTGATCCCATATCTGCTTTACCGTCCTGCTCGTCTTGTCAGGATAGAGCATTCTCACGAAATCTATGAGGTCTCCCGTCAGCATGAGAGCATGGATTCCGGGATCACCTCCTATTCTGTCCAGCAATGTCTTTATAATGCGTGTAGAGACTTCGAGCATCGAGCCTATTCCGGGGGAATCCTCCAGTGGAAGCTCTTGTTCGGCGACGATAAGCGTTATTCCAATCTGCTGAGGCGAGTTAGAAGCCTCCTCAGATGAGACGGTGATCTCAGAATAGTAAGTGCCCGGCTCCATTCCCTCGCCATTGACGTCCACGAAAGCCGAGTTGGGCGTTTCGGGTGTGGTGACACCTGATGTCGGACTGATGCTGGCCCAATCATCAGCCGAAACAGCATTCCAATTCAGAGTCCCGCCGCCTATGTTTGCTATAGTTACCGGCTGTGGTCCCGTTGAGGCACCACCCGAATGTATTACGATTGCAACTGAGTCCGGAGAAACATGCAATCGGGGGACATCCTCGCCCAGTCCCGGTGGAGAAGAGGGCGGTACGACAATCTCTTCGCCCGGATAAATCAAGTCAGGGTCCCCACTCCTGAGGCGCTTCGAGTTCGGAATACCGGTTCCGCCGTCGTAGTGCCACAGTTCCTGCCAGGTCATACCATATCGCGATGCTATCTTGGAGAGCCAGTCACCACTTTGAACAATATATATGTCATGGGCAGGAGCAGGAGGAGGAGACTCTGCTGCTTCAGACTGAGTTTCGGAAGGTTCCTCCGATGATGGAGGTGTACTCTCGGAGGACGGTGGTATGGCGTTCTCGAATGGATATTCAATCACCCTCGCCTCACATCTCGACAGTACGCTCTGTCTTGCGGCAAGGTGTAGGTCTGTTATGTGCCCAATGTTCAGATATTCCAGAGCTTGCTCATAAAAGATCACAGGATGATATGCCTGAATCGGATTCATCAAATCTACTTCGGTGTGATCTATATCATCTTCAGTCACTCGAAAACAATATTCGCCTCTCTCGGCGATATTGGGTCCATTCAAATTCCTGAGTACGTGCCTGATCTGCTCATCCTGGATTTCGTTAGATATGATACGCCCCGACTCGACGCGATTCAGCGTATGAGTCGGGACACCCGATCCGGTAGCAGGAGCACTTCCGGGGGATATTTCATACCATTTCTGGTCATGAGGATAAAGCCAAAACAGATTGTTGACACCATCGGATAGAAGTCGCGTATTCCTTATGGATATTTTGAAGAGCTGAGTCCATTCGGAATCTCTAAACATCTGTAGTGACTGACTGTCGAGTATACCCTTGAATCTTGCATCTGTGGCCAGAACATTTTCGTCCAAAGGTATACTGTGGAAGGATATTTCAACCGAACCGTCCAGTTGTGAAAGAGGATCAAGGGAGAAATTCTTAGCGGGGTCGAGCCCATTGGTGATCTTCACCTGATAATCGATATTGTCTTGAGACAATTCAAAGCCGTCACGCAAAAGCAGCAGTAGCTCTATGTCGCTTGAACTCTGCGTTCCCACTATTACTTCCGGTGTAAGTAGTGAAGGATAGATTATCATGGCCGGAATGGTAAAGATTACATCGTGCTGTCTGCCAGTTGTACCCTGCAGAGTCATACTGTGGACACCGTTCTCATCGAATTAGTTCTCTCTTTCAATTTCGATGGAGCATCTCCCGGGAGGAACATCTTCTTCTCGCGCAGTGCCATCTTCACCGAATGATCCCCTTCGCTCACTTCCGTCTGCGAGATGGAGGACGTAATTCTCATTACCTGTATAGTTGAGAACTTTGATTTCGATCCAGTCTTTGAAAGCGAGCAATCCGGACTCCTGCTCTCTACCGTACTCGATGTCATTCACCTTGATCGTAAAGAAATACCTCGGAGGATTGTAGCTCCGACCATATCTTTGAAGCTCTTCCTCAGTCGGTACTTCGTTAACGTCCTCGAAGTACTCATACTCCCATTTCACTTCAACTCTGCTGCTCCGCACAATCCCAGGAAAGTCAGTGACCTTGTCGTGAGCGCCGTCTTCGTCGTATTCGTATATAGTGATCAATACTTCGGTCTGTGAGTGGACATTTTTGACATCGGCCGAAAGTGTCAGAACATCGCCGCGTCTCGCTTCACTAGCACTCCATCGCATGTTCGAGATTACTGCGGGAGCGACACATGGTATCTTATTCGATTCGCCCGAGAGGTCGTTCTCAGGGAGCTTCACCTCGAAATAGGCTTCGTCGTCCAGTTCTATATTTTCCGGAACATCGAACTCGCCGACAAACACATTGTTTGAGATTTTATCGCTGATCTTGCCGAGCTTCGTACCATTATTAGTCATGCCGGTGATCTTGATCTTAGCACCATTTCCGACAAAAGAAGTGATTACTTCGAATTTCACAGGTTGGCCCACGACAGCAGTACCTCTGCACCACATGGCGCTTTCCAACGTCGAGTCCAACTCTATCTCGTGCTTGGTGTCTGTTGACACCGTGAACTTCAGATCAGACATCACTTTTCTTCCAAGGGGTCGTATGTTTTAGGAACGAGAGTCTCAAAAGCGTCCTTCATTCCGACTCAGACTTAGTATACTCCCGCCCTAACTGAACCGCAGAGCTACAACGTTGACACCACATGAAGATCACCGCATTATCTGCCATTCGCCTTTGATCTTACCGATAAGCATCGGATAGGCATAGTCACCGTCTTCCATTCGGATTATTGGTCTCCAGTTCTTTGCGATTGCTTCGATAAGACGACCATCTGCGACCAGACGAAGATCATACTCATCCCGTGGCAGAACGAATGGTTTCCAATTAGGCTCTTCGGCTGTCATCTCCATCTGTTCCCTGAACATATCGTCAAAAGAGATATCCCCAAATTCGGGATAGGCGCGGCCTACTTCCGAATGCTTGGGTTGAGCCACCTTGATAATCGGGTCAGCTTGACCACCGGTATACGCAGCACTCAATCCTGAAATAAACTGAGCAGCCGATTCACAGGTTGTCGAGTCAAGTGTGAGAACATCAGCTGATTGCCACGCCCAAGCTCCGAATTGCTTCCCCAAATCTACTTCAGCGGAGACAGCCGTTGGCATAGGTTCTGCTTTCTCACCGGTCCACTTTATTTCTGCAAGCATTTCTCCGGAGCCCGGTTCGGCCATTTCACCATCCTTCATTCTCACAATTCGGGCCAACACTTCCATCTGTGGGTTACATTTACCATCACTTGGTCCAGCCTTGGCAGTTGCGGGTGTTGCACCAATTCCAATGACCACGGAGAGAGTGTTGGTTCCATCCAGCAAGAATTCCGGAACAGGCACCGATGCCCAAGACTGCAACTTGCCACCAACTCTTGCGACTGGAATATCGTTAATGTACAACTCAGCTTGGTGATCTTCGAAGTTGCTAATAAGAAGATCTGCATGAATGATAGTCCCGCTTAAAGCGTCTGGCTCCTCAGTGAGGGTTAGTGGTTTATCCTGATCAACAGCTGCTTGTTCAGCGGACAGAGGGTAAGTCAATGCGAAGATGCCAAAGAGAATCACAATATAACTTGCCATCTGTCTGTAACGAATTTGTGTCACGTCATTACTCCCTGAATATGGTATCTGTTTTGATAAAAGTAGTCGGTACAAGAGGCTGAGTCAAGACCATTTGTTCCATGTTTCGAACCTCGTAATATCTTTGGAAGTGTGTAAAAACAAAAGGTGTATCCTAGAGTTTTCAACGACCCACAAAGGAGACACCTAATGTTTTATCGAGAGTTGAATTTCGACAGTCACATGGCAGCAATCTGTATGTTCGAGGTCAAGGATGTGTATCGAATGCATTTTGAACGAAGTTGTCAGTATGTAGCCAAACGAATACATCAAAAGATATTGGCGGTCGACTTTGACAGTTTCATCAATGCCGGTCGCCACCATCGAACCAACCAGAGGAAGGGTTATCGCAACGGGTAACGCTCACGAAGCCTGCTAACCTCGGTTGGGTCACTGCCCAACTGTCAGCGAACAATCCAATTCCGGCACTTGACATTTCACACTTCAAGCGCTATAATAATGCCATGGATGCAGACTTAAATTAAGGTAGGAGTCTGCTATTGTTACTTCTGTTTGCGCCCATCGATGAATTGTTTCTCAGATGCTACAGTTTGCCAAAAGAGGTACCATACTTGATCTCGCGCTCGGTTCTTCTGACATGGGGCGCAGTGGACTCCCCTCTGCGACGATCAATCATGAAATCGACAGTAATTGAACCGAATATACGCATGGACAAGGAAGAACACTATGAAGTCACTCGCTAAAATGTATCTTATGGCAGCGTTGCTTTGCGGTCTGATCGTGACCGCAGTAGTAGCCGGGGATGTTCGGGATGACGACAGAGTTGTAGACTCTAAGGTCATCAACTCTCAACAATACGCTTTCCCCGCCGAAGCAGGTGATCAGGCGCTGGGTTCATCTGGCGGTTCCAGCCGTGGCGTGGGATTAAAGATCGGAACAACCTGGTGGGATCAGCAGCAGATCGGCTCGATGGGACGGATGATCGACTACGGCATAACGCCTTCAGATCCATCTCAATTGTTGATGCAATTTACATGGACTTATACGCCCGGAGGTGATCCTTCGTGCTTGTCGCACCGGACGTACCGATATGAGGCGTGGGATGCTGGTGCAGGAAACCTGGTTTTCGCAGGGGGAATCGATGTTCACCCCCCTCATGATTTGTATGGAGGTTATGTTGGCATTGACATCACAGTTGAGAACCAGGCATTGTTGGGCGGACATCTGAAGCCTACCGGTGGTGACTTCAACAGTACTTTCTTCCGTGATTGGGCGCCCGGCGTCGGATTTTTCGCCTACCAGGATTCGATTCCCAATGCGCTGGCCAACTACTGTGCAGTCACTCCTCCTCCTCCCCCTGAGGACGGTGCTTGCTGGCCCAAATTCCGCCTCGTGGAAGGTCCTTCAGCCGATACTTTCCTACATGTTATCGCCCTTGAAGGGGAACCAGAACCGGGCGATCCGGCGGCTCTGGTCTATTACCGCCTGCTAGGTTCCGTTGGCAGCCCAACTGCGACCTGGGACAATCCCCCGTATTGTGTGGATACTGTCTACGTTGTGGGACACGACATTGCCGCCGATGACTACGGTAAAGTCGCCATAACCTGGATTGCGCAAAAGCATGATATTACCGATCCCTGTAACGGTGGCGATACCTGTTCCGGCTTGGGTGGATCGCACCCACTGGTCGATAACGATGTTTACTATCAAATTACATATAACAATGGTGACAACTGGAATCCTCGACAGAACATCACGAAGAACTATAACGGCAGCCGGCCATATCGGCCATATACTGATCTCTCAGCATTCATCGATTCGAAGAATGATTTTCACGTTGCCTGGGGTTCGCGCGAGTGGGACAATACCGGTCCACCGTACAAACTCAGTGGCCGGATATTTCACTGGTCCGAAGACAATCCGTTCATTCGCTCAGTCCATCTGTTCCTCTGGAACCAGCCTATGTGTAACGGTGGTTACTGGATGCTAAACGCCTCTAAGATGACAATATCAGAGTGCGATGGCAGACTGTATTGCCTCTTTGTCCAGTTTAACGATGTTCCCAATGGTCTTACCGATGACTGCGCCGCTGTGGGTAGCCCCGGCTATCCCGATGGCGCCGCCAACGGTGATCTATTTGTCTGTGTGTCCGATAACTACGGACTCACCTGGGACCTCGCTCGCAATCTGACCTACACTTATACTCCCGGATGTGATTCAGTTGGTGGAGTGGGCGGACCGTGCGCCTCTGAAAACTGGCCGTCGATGACCAAGTTCGGTACCGATTTCGTAGGCAATTTCAGCGGGGTTCCCATCATTGATCCGTCAGCGAGTTATGCTGGTGACTGGTACCTTGATGTCCAGTACATCCTTGATCAGAGTCCCGGCGCATATACCAATGGTCTATGGCCCAATCCGGGATGGAAAAGTGATGATCGAACCGGCCCTCCAGGTCTTCCTTTCCAGGAAGGGAATTTCACTGAAGCCGATGTCGAGTGGTTCCGTCTGGCTTGTGTGGAACCGGTTGAAACGCCGATTGTTGTGCCCCATCCGGTTGAATTCGGTTGGCTGTGGGTTCAGCACGGAGTCCAGTTCGACACATCATTGATAATCGAGAACACCGGTAACGCGACCCTCAACTACAGCATATCCATCGTGGAAGACACCGGACCGGCCGGATGGCTGGGTGTAGGTCCATATTCAGGTGTAGTGCCGGCGGGACTTGGCAATGCCGACACCGTAACCGTCAGTTTCAACCAGGGTGGCATCGTCAACAGTCCCGGCACCGAAGTAGATCTGACTGGTCGCCTGATTATCAACTCGAATGCGCCTTCGTCTCCGGACACGATCGAAACATTTGTGCATATTATCGATACGCTCTTTATCCCCAAATTGAACGCTTCGCTGATTATGAAGGAACGAGCGGGCTATGCGACGGCGCTACCCGGTGTCCTGATAATTAAAAAACAGCAGGTTGAACTCTGGACTAGTATAAGAAAGGCTAATTCCAGAGCGGGCAAGTTCTGGAATCACCATGTCTTGCTTAACGACCCTGATGGGGATCTCTCCGGCATCTCCCAGGGAACGGCAATTACAATCAGTGGTTACTATACCTCCGAAATCTTCCCTAAAGTGGGAAAAATGACTAAAGATGAGTTAATCGCCAATATTACAGTTGACGATGTATCCATTCGGGGCGTCGCCATACCGCCGTCACCGTCTGCTCCATCCCGTAATCCTCTGCCACCGCCGAGGACCGGTGACAGAGTGATTGATCCGTGTAAGTTCGCGATTCTTGTGACCGGCTACTGCGACGATGATTTTGTGAATGACATCAACCAGAAGTACGATTACAAAAAGAACTATGCCGACGTCGATCCGGACAACATCATTGTGCTGGGTCCGGCGGCTTGTCTGGAAGACTTCGACGCTCCAGCCGGCACCACCGACGGAGCAGGCAACTTCACCAGCGGTGGGGCCTTTCCTGCCACTGAAGACAATGTCCAAAAGGCCTTCGAATACATCAAACAGCAGATGATCGCCAGTGGTTGTTCGGATACTGAGTTCCAGTTCCACAGCTCGTCCCACGGCGGCGGCAATCACACTGCAGCGCACCAAGTTCCCGTTGGGGAAGAGCCCGAAGGTGGTGGTGGTCAGGGCTGGTGTGGCGGTCAGGTCGACCCACCTGGCGGCGATGAAGCCAATCGGATCAGCGAAAATGATCTGAGATTTGATGGCCGCGGACAGGGAACACTTGATGTCAACGGAGACACCCTCGGCGATCTCCAATTCTGGTACGGACCTCCGCCCACCGTTTATCATGACGCCGACGGCGACGGTATCTTCGAAGAGGACGAACTGGTCGGAACCGATACCAACGGCGACGGCTACATTGATAAACTGGACGATGACTGGACAGCCCCTGATCTTGATGGAACCGGTGGTATCAGCATGATTGGTGTCGATGACATTATATCACTCGGTGTAGGCGGATCGCTTGTAGACGATGAGTTGGCGGACCTTATTAGCGATCTCATCGCTACTCCCGGCACGGGCTTGACCAAGGACAACTGCCGGGCAGAGATGGATCAATGCTTCAGTGGTAGCTTCATTGATGACCTGGCAGCCTGCGTCGGTGAACACGCGACCGCGTGCGAGGCGGGTGAGTATTCTTACGGCAACGGTGAAGAAGGTGCCGATGCTCATGGTGAGTACGAGTACCCCTTCATTGAGGCTTTGAAGAGCGGTGCAACATGGGAAGAAGCGCACAATGAGGCTGTTGATTCGGTCGAAGCCAACGAAGTTCCCGAGACACCTCAATTCAGTGGTGGTGACGATTGCTGTGAGGGTCTTCGCGGCAATGTCGATGATGACGGCGAAGTCAATATTGCTGATCTGACCTACCTTGTGGCCTACCTGTTCACTGGTGGTCCACCTCCTCCGTGCCTGGAAGAAGCTGACGTAAACGGCGATGGCGAGATCAATATAGCTGACCTGACTTACTTGGTGGCATATCTGTTCACTGGTGGTCCACCACCGGTGGCGTGTCCTTAGGAACTGCGGACAGATAGAATAGAGTAGATTGGAACAGCCACTTCTCATCACGAGGAGTGGCTGTTCTCATTTGTGACTATTCTGTGTCCTTAGATAATTCGGACGGGTGGCATTGAAATCCGAGCTACTCACGCTAGGGGTAATGTCAAGAGTTGTGTGTAAAAGTGTGTATCCATATTATTCATGCTGCTTT
>JAHOYZ010000011.1 GCA_019038695.1 Candidatus Zixiibacteriota bacterium | reverse complement strand
CTATGCGGCTCCAGATTCGAAGAGAAATCGCATGTGTCATTGAGATATGCCCCCAGCATGGCATGACCACCGAAACGGTTGGTGTTGGGTTGACAGCCGCTACCATCTTCCATACCCTGGAAATATACTAGCCGGTCGTCGGAGCTAAAACCGGTGAAGTTCTTTGCCCCGTCATCAGAAGGGACATCCCAGTCAACGAACTCTCCGATGCTCAGACCCGAGTGAGAGAATCCATCGAAAGAATACACTTTCAGACGTCCGATAACAAACTGGCAGCTGTCATAATGTTTTGGTGCCCACCAGGTTTTTTCCAAGCCCAAGGTCAGGTCATCCGTAGCAAAAGTACCGGTCTCGTACACCTGGTAATCCGGTGTATCCGTAGTCAACACCGTCGGGTTACCCGCGACATCACGATATGTGTCTTCGCCAACGGCCGAGACGTTGAGAACAGTATCAATTCCGTCAATATAGCAAATCAGCGGCGAACCATCATAGATGTACACATTAGCTCCAGGGTCGCAATCGCCAAAAGCGGCATAGTCCAGGTTGGCACCGCCCTGGCCGCTATTACCGCCACTGCCGCAGTTACCGTGACGATCTACGATTAACTGCGTACAACCGGTGTTCACCGTATCCGGCCACGCCTCAGCTTCACAGGCGTCGCCGATGCCGTCGCTGTCGCTATCCAGTTGATTAGGATTGTAGACGGTCGGGCAGTTGTCAACCGGGCACGTATTGAATACAAAGTCGGGATCGCCGAAATCATCGCCGTCAGTGTCGGTGCAAACGTCACAGACGTTGCCGATGTCATCACCGTCGGCATCCTCCTGGTCGGGATTGAAGGTCGTGGGGCAGTTGTCGTCGGCATCCGGGATACCGTCGCTGTCTTCGTCCTCTATTAACGGTATCTCGACGTAGGCATATAGTTTGTCATCAACAATGGAGTCTACTCGAATTGTTATGCCCGATGAACCGTAATAGCCGTCGCTGGACGGAATAGATGAGGGGGAGAACTCGTTCTGCTCGAACGGTCCGCCGGTGACATCATCGGACCATGGTGCCGCTACGCGTGTTTCATAGGGGTACCACCATTGGGCGCTGTCAGTGAGGCCACCCTCCGGATTACTGCTCCAGCCCATGTTGTTGTTATATCCTGCATCCTCGACTTGTACGGCGTAATGTGGATAATCGGGCGTGCCGGTGTTGATACGCCACCACGTAGAGCCGACGCTGTCGTGAACATGCGAGATCAACAACCCACGATCCATTGCCTCACCGCCATGGGACAGTAGCGGCCAGAAATAACAGCTGAAATCGGAATTGACTTTGTCAAATATCCCTGCCGATTGCGGGTTGCGGTATTCGAGTAGGAAATACTCACCGTTGACCAGGTCAATCGGAACCATATATAATGAACTGTCCTTGTGTGTTTCTATATCGTAGATGACGAGGTCATGATTGGTTCCAGATAGTATTACCGGCTCGATCCACCCAATCTGCATTTTGTTCCAGCCACAAAGGTGCGCGGCAATATCGGTACCTAATGAGAATATTCCGTAGCCATAGTAGCCCATGAGGCACCAATCCATGAATGGATGATCGTTGTCATCATTGGGCGTGTAGTAGGTATTTGTGTCAAGTTTGGCGTCATAGTCGTACAAATCGGGTAGTCCGAGATTGTGAGTCGTTTCGTGACAGAAAACACGGATGCGGTTAAGGCTGTCTATGCCTGAAAACTGAGTTGGATTACTTAGATTGCGGAGTGGCCTTGTTTCGGGTGAGGTGTTCCAGGCCGAGACCAGTACACCGTCAAACGGCCCGGCTCCGTGGCCCGGACTATAATGAAGCGCATGTGACCAGATATCGTTTGGATCGCCGCTATCTTCCATGCCGTTGCCGGATCGAACAAACACGACGGCATCCACCACACCGTCACTGTTGCCGTCGAACTGGGAGAAATCGACAGTAGCATCTAAGCTGTAGAGAATGTCCTCAAAGTCAAAGCTTGTCGAATATAACCCGGCATCGAACCAATCAAGAAGCTGACCAATTACGGTCAATTGACCATAGGATACTTCGTCAAAGTAGTCGGCGATTGAACCTCCCTGATAGACCCCACGGGAGAAAAACATGCTGTCAAGCGTGGCATGAGACCATGTTCCAGGGCGGTCGATCCATTCAACCAGAATCGCCAGAATTTTTACCGTGTCAGCATCGTAGCGATAAGAAGCCAATGCCAATGAGTCTTCTTTGGACAGGGCTGAACCAAACTGCTGTCCATAGTGCTTTTGCTGCGCATGGTCGGGCATGTCGAACACGATGGCATGCGACGGATCAACGCTAAAAGATTGCGGGGTAGCAATCAGGATGGCCAACAGAGCTGTTACGATGGTTATGCCAAGGTTTCTCACTTCGATCTCCTCTTCAGTTATATCGGCGCGACCAGTGACTATGCCCTAATGTGTCGCCGGTTTATTTCTCACTTAATATGAGTCGGTCAACAAGACGGTTAGTACATGTAATATCTACCCCGACAAGATTCCTAAGTGTCGAGGTGATTCATGGCAATATAGTTATGTCTGGTCCGCTTTGCAAGATAACTTTGCGTGGCGGCCAGATCGGTGGGTACTTCTCTATATCACAAGTTTGCAGGGACAGCCATTCTTACAATGATGCTTGGAATTCGGTAGACAATTCCGGCCCCGTCGGTTAGACTCTAAACATGAACATGCCGAACTACGAAGAGATGGTCGAAGCTATGCGGGCCAGTGATGCCGATTATGACGGTCGATTCTTTGTGGGTGTTCATTCGACCGGGATATATTGTTTGCCGTCCTGCCCGGCCAGATTACCGCTTCTGAAGAACGTAGTTTTCTATGTCTGTCGGGAAGAGGCGGTTGCGGCCGGTTTGCGTGGTTGCAAACGATGTCACTCAGATCGTTACCCCGATACATTGCCCGAATGGTTGCATACGGTCTTAAAGCAGATGAGCCGGACTTGTGATATGAAACATAACGAGGGGAAATTGGCAGAGATTACCGGTGTGGAGATTTCGACTGTTCGACGGCACTTCAGGAAACATCTGGGTACAACTCCCTCGGCTTTCCACCGCAGACTTCGTCTGAATTATGCCCGATCTTTGATTGAGGAGGGAAACGGTTATCTTGAGGCTGCCTTTGCCACCGGATGGGAATCATCGAGTGGATTTCGGGATGCGTTTCGCCGAGAGTTTGGTTTTCCACCAGGGAGATTCTATGCCCGACCTTAAGATTGTTTTTACTGACATGAGTAGCCCTCTGGGAGATATGATTGCCGGGGCTTCTGATACAGGCGTTTGTTTCCTTGAATGGCATGATCGCGGGGGCGTGGAACGTATTCTCAAACGTGTCGAGAAGCGATACAAAACGACTCCAGTCTTAAGCAATGTTACTAACCCGCATCTGATTCAACTTGAAAAAGAACTGACAGAATACTTCGATGGTCGGCGACGTGTTTTCGACGTTTCCATTGACGTTCATGGCACTCCATTCCAGAAAATAATTTGGGATCAACTTATGGATATTCCCTACGGTGAAACCAGATCGTATGGCCAACTGGCCAAGTTGGTGGGCAAGCCGGGGGGGATGCGAGCGGTGGGACGCGCCAATGGGTCCAATTATCTATCGATCATAATACCCTGTCATCGGGTCATCGAATCATCCGGTGGGCTTGGAGGATATGGCGGCAAACTCTGGCGCAAGAAACGGCTGCTTGAGCTGGAAGGCAGCCTCGGCGAATCTTTCATCTGAGGATACGAAGCAATGAACATCGGGATTCTCGAGTATCATACGGTGAATATGTGTCGTTTGAGAAAGTAGTCCATATGTATATATGGAGAGCATTACAGTGAGCTTAGCATCGGATTCACCAGGGCCGACCAGCAAATCGATCCGTACCGGCGGAGCATTCAAATCAATACGGCGTATCGTCGTAAGCGTGATCGGAGTCACAGTAGTTATGATCGGTATGGCGTTGATACTTCTACCCGGACCGGGACTTATTGTCATTTTTGCCGGACTGGCTATTCTTGGTCTGGAGTTTGCGTGGGCACGAAATCTCTACTTGAAGGGGCGGCAGCAAGCAGCATCACTTTTGAATCGCACAAAGAAACGTTCCCCAAAATCCTGATCGCCGGATTGTATCACTCCTTAGCCAGATCGCTACCCAGAAATGCCCACAGGTACCAGCAGGCTACGGTTCGGAAAGGTTTCCAACGTTCGCCGAAGATATCAATATCTGTAGTTTCGTGGTCCACATCATAGATACGGCGAATCGCAGAGCGGATACCGAGGTCCCCCGGAGAGAAGATGTCGGGGCGCATCAGCACGAACATCAGATACATCTGCGCGCTCCAGGGGCCAAGTCCTTTGACCTGAGTGATTGCTTCAATAATAGCCTCATCATCCATCCGACCGAATCGACGTGTGCTGAGACGGCCATCCTCGATATGAGCGATAAGGTCACGAACCGCGGTCGTTTTCGCACCGGAAAGGCCAACGCTTCGTAGTTTCGTATCGGTGACCTTCTGAAGCTCTGGCAGGGTGATTTTCCCTGAGGGACAAAGACCGCGAACTCGTCCCGCAATTGTTTGAGCCGCTTTGCCGGAGAGCTGCTGGGCAATGATAATCCGTACCAACTCTTCGAACTGACTGCACCGTATCACCGAAAATGGCAATTCGATCTGTGCCATGATTCGGGCCATTTTCGGATCGGCCTTTTTGAAGTGTCGTCTTGCTTTCCGAACGAGATCATCTCTGTGTTGTTTAGTAGGCATGATTCAAACTCGTACACCTATTTGTATGTATGTTTTTCAAAGATAAGATGGCCAAATCTCTAGCACAATCACAATTAACCCTGAATTTAGTAGCCCCGTTTTTAGGCTGGATCCGGCCCTGCTTGAGAGGAATTATGTACAATTATATCTAAAATAGTGGTGGAAATCCTACTCAGGTTGGCGTACACACCACTTAGTTTCGCTATCTATAGCCATATATTTCTCGTTGCGAGACGCTATCACGTTGCAAGACCATAAGATAGGAAGGTGGTGTTGGTGGGCTATACTCTGGCAGATGATTTGCTTAAGAGACTAACAGAATTAGATAAGAAATCCTCAAAAGGGAACTGATTATGGGACAACTCAAGATTTGTAATAATACAGGCGTAGGTCTTCTTGAGGTCATGGTGGCTATGATAGTTGTTGCTATCGGTCTCATGGGTCTTGCTCCGTTGCTTGTGACTTCAGTCGAAGGAAATGTCATTGCGCGTGACACTTCCACAGCAGTTAATCTCATCAAGCAGCAAATAGAGTTCTACACGGCACAGGATTCGATACCTGGGATTCCCGTGGAATTTGTGGTTAAAGGACTCAGGAATCGATTCAATCGATCTACTCGTATCTGGGATAACACCACCGATTCTACGCTCCCCGATGGGGTCTATTGCATAGATGTAGACGTAACGTGGACGGATTTTCAGAACATACCGCACTCTCGTAACTATACGACGCTGATTCTAAAGGACTAGTGAGATCGGAAGGATGCCATGAGGATATTAAGCGAAACGACTGGACATACGATTATTGAACTGTTAGCAGCTCTGTTTATAACGGGCATCATGACAGCAGCCGGATACAACTTCTATATCAAGATGCACAATCAATCGATTGCTCAGAGCGATATTTCCGATCTACAGCAGAACTCGCGGAACACGATTCAGGAGATCACCAAGACTTTGCGCTCGGCCGGATACAAAGTTGGCACTCACGTACCCTACCGGATCGGCAATGATAGCTTGTTGATATTTTTCAGTGATACAAATCCGGTGGATAGCGTCTTGTACTATCTGGAAGATTACAACGGTGATGAAGCCTTCGAGGTGGCTCAATTACCGGTGGGTCTGCGACCCAAGAAGCTAATGAAAAGAGTCAACAGCAATCCTCCGGAAATGTATTCAGGACTGGTCCAGAGTATTTCATATGTGGCATCAAGTGCCTCTTTGATCCAGGTAACCCTCGTCGTACAAACGGGTCGGCCTGATGAAGATTTCAACTCCAACGATGGTGTCAGAACACTAACCAGTGTCGAGTCGGTTACTTTACGCAACGTTACGCTGTGATCAGGAGTACGAATCATGAATTTAAAGATAATGAACCAGAAGGGCAGTGCTCTGCTCATTGCCCTGATGCTTTTATCCATGCTTACTTTGCTGGGTGTGACGGCAATAGAAAAGACGAACACCGACATCGATCTTGCGGGCAACCATGTGCAGGCAGAACAGGCTTTCTATATTGCCGAAACAGGAGTCAAATGTGCGTATGTTGAGTTGCTCGCCGACGCTACCTGGAGAACTGGTTTCCCAGGAGTCAGTTTCGGCGATGGTCAGTACATTGTTACTCTGACCGATTCGACCGTAGATCCAACTTTGGTGGATACGGTTATTTTGCTTTCGCAAGGTATGACATCTGAAGCTTCGGCGATGGTGCAGTTGGTAGTAGCTCCCGGCGAGGTTCATCCTTTTGGATGGGCAATGTTTGCCGATGACGAGGTGGATGTTCGCAACAGTTTTGTTACCGATTCGTATAACTCCGATTCTGGTAGCTACTGGGCGACGCGGCTTAACACGGACTCCAATGTTGGTTCCAACGGTAACATCATTGTCAAGAACGGTGCCGTCATTGGGGGGGACGTGGCAACTTCCCTGGTTGGTGGAGCGGATGTCAACCCGGGTGCCACTGTTACCGGGACAATATCCGATACTGCCCCCGATCAGGAACTGCCCGAAATCCCAGCCTCGGAGTTCACCTGGGCTGAGACCAACAGCAATGCTCCGGCGGGAATTAGCGGCAGTTATAGTTACAATCCAGCCACTAACGCTCTTATTAGCTCTGGCAACCTGGTGCTTGATGGAGGGGTTTACTACTTCTCAAGTATCATCCTCAAGAACTCCGCTTCGATATCCATTCCCAGTGGTGCAGAGGTCACTATCTATATTACTGGTGATATTGAGATGAAGAATTCTTCATCTATGAATTCAGGCGGTGATCCATCTGACCTCGTTATATATTCTCAGGGGGATTTCGTTCTTAAGAACAGTGGTGATATTGCGGCAGCCTTCTATTCTCCCGACGGTGATGCCGACTTGCGGAACTCGGGAGAATTCTATGGATCCATCGCGGCAAATACTATTGTAGCTCACAATAGCGCCAATTTCCATTACGATCGCAACCTTGGGAAGAAAACTCTTTCCGGGTCGGGAGGTATGGAAGTGGTTGGATTCAAAGAGCTTTAGCAATTTATGAGAAGGCTTCAGAAGTCCAAATCATGGAACCTTAGTTGGATGAGGTAGATCGATACCGAGATATTATGAAAGGCGGAGAAGAAGTATGATATCAATATTATTCAACCAGAAAGGCAGTGCTCTGCTCATTGCCCTGATGCTTCTGGGTATGCTCAGTCTGCTGGGACTGGCGGCAATAGACAAGACGAACACCGACATTGATCTTGCGGGCAATGACGCCACCGCTAAAGGTGCTTTCTACGTAGCCGAAGCTGGCGTGAAAATGGCTCTCGTCACGCTAAATACAGACGATACCTGGCGAGCTGGATTCACCAATGTCAAATATGGCGGTGGATTCTATACGGTAACGCTAGTTGATTCGACTGGTGACAGCACGTTATTTGATACGGTCCTGATTACGTCTACCGCGGTAGTTGATGGTGGTGCAGCAGCCGTCGAGTACGAGACGATACCGGTTTACAAAACCCCCTTTAGCTTTGGGCTATTCGCTGATGCCGGGATATTCTTCGATCGAAACACTTGTACCGACTCCTACAACTCTGACTCAGGGACCTATGCGACCACTGTCCTGGATTCTATGGGGGATATTGGTTCGAACGGTACAATCGGTTCATCGAAAGATGTCAACTTTGGTGGGAGTATCAATGTTGCTACCGCGGGCGGTATTACTTTGGGAAGCGGCAATGTCGTTAATGGTGACACGAGTTCAACGGTTGATTCGGTGGACCTCGATCTAATTCCGAGTTCCGAATACGATTGGGCTCGTACAAACAGCATCGCGACTATCGGAATAACAGGTAGTGGATTTACCTACAATAACGGAACCAAGGATCTTACCGCCGGTTCCTACTCCAATATCGTGCTATCGTCGGGCGTATATTACTTCAATGATATTTCCCTGGGGCAAGGCTCGAACCTGTCATTAGCTCCAGGTGCAAATGTGACCATATACGTCAACGGTGATATTCACCTGGATCAAGCGTCGACTATGAATGATGGAGGAGCGCCATCTGATCTCATGATATTCTCACGAGGTTCAGCTCTCACGTTTAATCAGGACAACATTTTCTACGGCGCTTTCTATGGTCCCAATGCCCATATTCAATACGACCAGACGACCCAGGCTTTCGGGTCACTGGTGGGTAACACGATCAAGCTCGATAAAGGCGCATGTTTTCACTTCGACCGAATGCTTGGCAGCTTCACCAAAGGGACTACGGGAGAAATGATTGCCGTAGCATGGATTGAGACTCTGTAGACTTTATTCAGTTGGTCAATTCCACTCGAAACTAAAGGACTCTCTTCACGGTGAAGAGAGTCCTTTTTTTCTTACACCTTCACGCCAGAGTCATAAAAACCTTGTTCTCGGTATTGACGGCTTCTATGTTGTTCCGCAGGGATTGTACAAAGTGATTGTTTATCGGAAAACGGTCGTTTCGGGAACGGCTGATGTATTCTCGGTCGCGTCTGCTTCATCTGTGGAGGGATTCTAATGCGTAACGTCGGTTTGTTAATATCCCGCCTGATTGGCGGGTTTACCATTATGCTATTACTAACAGATGATGCTCACGCCTACGTTGATCCGTCGACAGGTAGCTACCTGATCCAGATTTTACTGGCGGGTTTACTGGGCGCACTTTTCACACTGAAGATATACTGGAAACGAGTTAGTTTGTTTATTGCCACTTTATTCTCCCGATCCAAACGAGACGATGACACCACTTCGTGACGAGCGTGTAGCCGGATCTTTTCGCGACCCTTCAGGTTTTGTGTTCTTTAGGGAGGGGCAACTCTATCGGCAGGTCAATTCTGAGTATCGTGAGAACTTCGAATTATTGACCAGTTCCGGATTGCATGAATCGCTTGTCGGCAAGGGATTGGTTGTGTCATTCGAGGAGGTTGATATACCTCCTCATGATCCTGAGACGGCTGATCGTATTCTGAAACCAGAGGAAGTACCCTTCGTTTCGTACCCATACGAATGGTGTTTTGGCCAGCTTAAAGACTCTGCCCTGACAACTCTTGCTATCCAGAAGCTCGCCCTTGAACACGGTATGTCGCTTAAGGATGCGAGTGCGTATAACATTCAATTTCTCAAAGGGAAACCGGTACTGATCGATAATCTTTCCTTCGACCGTTATGAAGAAGGAACACCCTGGGTTGCTTATAATCAGTTCTGTCGTCATTTCCTTGCTCCGTTAGCCCTGATGGCTTACTGTGATATCAGGCTGGGACAGTTGCTGCGGGTTAATATCGACGGCATACCCCTTGACCTGACCAGCAAGTTGCTGCCACGCAGGACATGGATGACTTTCTCCCTGCTAACTAACATCCACCTGCACGCCGCGAGCCAGCGACGAGCTGCCGACAAGGGTACTACAACCGGTGGGAAAGGGGTAATGAGCAAACGCGGTCTACTAGGGCTGATCGATTCACTGGAAACCAGAATTAGAAAATTGAAATGGTCACCCGGTAACACGGTCTGGGGGGATTATTATTCCGACACGAACTATAGTCGGGAGGCGCTTGATCACAAAAGGCAACTCGTTTCGGAGTCCCTGAATGTCATGACACCGATATCAGTCTGGGACATGGGTGCCAACACTGGTCTGTTCAGTCGCCTGGCCTCCGAGCGCGGCGCCTACACAGTAGCATTTGATATGGATTCCTCTGCTGTCGAAGCCAATTATCTCGAATGCAGAAAAAAGGGCGATGACCTTCTTCTTCCGTTGATGCTGGACTTGAGCAACCCCAGCCCTGATCTCGGATGGGCGCATCGGGAAAGGATGTCATTGCGCCAACGCGGTCCGGCCGACCTGGTTATGGCGTTGGCTTTGGTACACCATCTGGCTATCGGGAACAATGTTCCTCTGAGTGATATCAGCCGTTTTTTCGGTGAAATTGGCCGTGCGTTGATAATCGAGTTTGTTCCCAAAGAAGACTCCCAAATTCAACGCATGCTGGCTAACCGCGAAGATGTGTTTCCGGACTATGATCGCGCCCATTTCGAAAAAGCTTTCTCCGACCATTTCCATATCAAGCAAACAAGCCCCATCCGTGACAGCAAACGAACCCTTTATCTAATGACCAGACTGTGATCAGTTTTATTAAAAAATACGGCGCTATCCACCCCGTTCTCTTCGGGGTGTTTCCGGTTTTGTTCCTTTTTGCCCAGAACGCAAACGAACTAGTCCTGGACGAAGTGCTGGATGTTCTCTGGGGTGTGGCTGCGATCTCTCTGGGTGTCACAGTTCTCTTTACGCTCGTCTTACGAAATCTTCGGAAGGGAGCTTTGTTCGCGACTCTCAGTCTTATGCTGTTTTTCTCCTTTGGTCATGTTAAAAACGTATTACCAGAGATCAGCATCACGATCGGAGATTCGGAGATTACATCCGGGATCATGCTGCTGGTTTTCTGGATTTTACTGCTGATAATCGGAGGTTGGTCTATTGTTCGCCAACGGCGTGAATTGGATGGAATCACAAGTGCTCTCAATGTGATCGCCACTGTCCTGGTGTTGATTCAAATATGGGGTGTTGGCAGTGTGCTGGCGGATCGCCCTGGACCTCTCGTCATTCTGGAAACAGACGGAACTGAGTGTGACCCGCCCGACCAACTGCCCGACATTTATTACATAGTATGTGATGCCTATACCCGGAGCGATGTTCTGAAGGAAGTATTCGATCACGACAATTCGGAGTTTCTGAATGGTCTTGAAGATATGGGGTTCTATGTCGTTGATCGGGCACGTTCCAACTATCCAGAGACTGTATTATCCCTAGTGTCGTCCCTTAACCTAAATTATGCCGACAGTCTTGATGGGCTGGAGCCATCTTCTGGTGACCGAACATTGATGTCGGATCGAATCAGGCAAAATACGCTGACAAGCACGCTTAGGAACGCTGGCTATGATATCGTCGCTTTTGAGACAGGTCATTACCCAACTGAGATGACAGAGGCAGACGTCTATATTTCCGGGGAGCGTCTTGTCGATGAGTTTGAGCAACTTCTGTTATCTACAACTCCTGTACTTCTCATGGTGCCAGCCAGAAAAACTGCTTATGCAGAGCATCGTGATCGTGTCCTTGCCGTTTTGGATAAGTTTCCACTAGTCTGTCAGACAAGCTCACCGAAATTCGTATTTGCCCATATTCTATGCCCACATCCGCCATTTGTGTTCGATGCTCAGGGTAATCACCTGGATCCCGAATGGCCCTTCACACTCAACGATCCGGTGTTCCACGAGAAACTAGGTGGAACCAAAGAAATGTATCGGGCGAGTTATGCCGACCAGTTGGCTTACTTGAACTCACGATTAACCACCCTGGCACAGACCATTATTGAACGATCATCTGATATTGCACCCGTCATTATATTTCAAGGTGATCATGGAACAAGGTCCCGCGCCAGTGGGAATGGATGGAACAAAAACTGCTTTAGGGAGAAGTACTCGATTCTGAATGCTTTGTATATGCCAGGGATTGATTCCAGTCTTCTGCATGATCGTCTCACACCCGTAAATACGTTTCGCCTTATCTTAAACGAATACCTGGGGTGTTCGTACGACATGCTCCCCAATCAAAGTTTCTACTCAAAGTGGAAAAGTCCATACTTGCTTACGACAATAACTCGCGAAGCGCTGACCTGGGGTACTCCCGACGAAGTGAAGTACGATGATTTCGATAACTTGCCAGAGCATGTTGTCAAACGAGACGGAATGCTTGTTACTTTTTCTAGTGTGCGACATAATCGGCAGATAGAACTTGGTGCTGATCGAGGGAGGCGGTACGACTTGTACTTCTGTCGGGATCAGGACGTAGTTGCAACTGTATCTCTTGAATCGGATGGGAAAGAAACGCCCGGTCGAAAGACAGATACTTTGACTATTCCTGAAGAGGCCATCCTTGACGGTTTTGACAATATTCTGTTGGTACCGATTCGTGATTCTGAAGGCCATTGCATCGGGTCGTTGCGTCTGATGTAGTCGCAGTGCGACGACCTCTCTTCCGAAAGTGCAATCGATCGCTCCATTGCAACGATTTCAATGGCCCCCGTCCAATTGCCCAGGTACCTTAAGAGCAAAGAGCATATCAATAAACACAATCGCAGCACCTGCCAGGAACGTTGTCTGAAAACCAAATGTTGCCCAGGCTATGCCACCCAGGATAGGGATTACGATAGCTGTGATATGATTGGCAGTCATGCCAAATGCCAGGCAACTCGTCAGGTCCTGCGGCGTTGATATTTTTCTCAGATACGACTTAAGCGCGATCGACGAAGCAAAAAGGATGTTGTCGGCAATATAGAAACCGATCAACACGGGCAAGTAACTCACGAAGGCATAACCACAGAAGATAAAGACGAGGATTAACGAACATCCGGCTAGTACAGCCTTCTCACCCAGTGAGTCACTGGCGCGACCGAGCCAACGGTTTGTGAAAATTGTAATGGCGCTATTAGCCAGCATTAGAATGGAAATCTCGGTGATGCCGAGATGATGAACCTTAACCAGAAGGAATATCGCAAAAGTTGTAAAAATGTGTCTCCGACACCCGCGCAGAAATGATAGTGTATAGTACAGCCAGTATTTCTTCTGGATTCGAATCTTGCGGTGTTCGGTCGCGGTACGGTTGGCAGGCAGAGCCGCCACAAGATATAGTCCGATAACGCTCACCAGGCCACCGATCAAAAAGAACGTTGTGCGAAAACTGAGATACAATGTCAGCGTCAATACCAGTCCGGCCCCGATCAACCCGGCCAGTGATTCCCAGGACTGAAGTTTCCCCTGAGAACGGCCGAGTTCGCTCGATTTGGAAAGCATCAGCAGTTGTGAAGAGTTGGTTGGCTCAAAGTAATGGAAACCGAACGACATCACGACTGTAGCCAACCCCAGCATCAACAGGTCCGGTGATAGTCCACACAGTAGTAGGCCGACACCTATAGTGATTATCGAAAGAGCCGCGATCTTGGATTCGGTTATGTATAATGCGAGTGCTCCGACGCCGAAGGCCAGTAGTCCGGGGATTTCTCGGGCGGCCTGGATGAGACCGACATCGGTGGGGGAGGCATCGAAGACTTCGACGGCGAAGTTGTTGAACATCACCCGCCAGGCATAGAATCCTATCCATACTACGACGGCCGAGAATGTGACGGTCGCCATTGAAACTTTCTTGATCCGGAATGCCATAAGCGGACAAGATAACGAATGCAGGGAGAATGAGTAGGAGAAAAAGTTCAGGTTTACCGGAGGACCACCACCCGTGTGTGAATAAGAACGATATATAATCATCAGATATTGAGAAAGGCCACTTCCCATATAGGGGAGTGGCTGTTTTTTTTGCTAAAGGAGAGAGCACGGTGGAGGTTACTTGGACAAAAGAACACTCAATGGTAATATTTTCCAGCACTGGTCGAGAAAATACCGAAAAGTTCGGTAAATATGTCTTGTATACAAAGTGGGAACCTTTGTATATTGGCCGGGTTCTGAACTGTAAGAACGTTGAGTCGTAACATAGTTTCTGGAGGTTGCTGATTATGGCAATGAAGATCACTGACGAATGCACCGCCTGCGGACTCTGTCTGGAGGAATGCCCGACCGAATCGATTACAGAAGACGATATCTACATCATCGATCCCGAAACCTGCAACGAGTGCGAGGATGAAGACGAACAGCAGTGTGTCGAGGTTTGCCCAATAGATGATTGTATCATCAAAGCCTGATCGATTTTCTTAAGATGTGATTATTTAAGGCCACCCAATCGGGTGGTCTTTTTTTATCCCCACAAGTAGATTTTGGGCATAAAAAAGAGGGCGCTACTCTGGTAGGGTAGAGGGGGCTAGGAAACTACCCAGGGACAGCAGAGAGTCACCCTCGTTGGTTTTAGTATCGTCATTATGCTCTCAATTGTCAAGGACCTTCTTGGAATCATTTGAAAAGTTTGGCTATTCGAAAGGATACACCTTTGTCTATTATTCACCTTCAGGGATATTACCATTCGCTGCCGTAATTTAGCAAAACCCCTTGCAGCCCGTGAAAACGTCAGTTATTATTGGTACTGAGACCAGCTACAGAAGTGCTACCACGCACTGATACAGTATATTTGGCGATGTCCGATACTCTTAGAAGACCTCTTAAGGATGCCGAATATGAGACGACTTCTTTTATGCCTGATACTGACCTTTTCCCTTTTTGAATCAAAAGGAATGGGTGCTGATATGGCCATCAGGATGGAACGGATTCCCACCGGAGCACTCGGTCAGGTGGTCAACATCGGTATGATACTCGAAAACTCAATCTCGGCGGAGTTGGGTGGCTTTGACATCCTGCTGAAATTGGACTTGTCTCTGGCGCTTCAGTCAGCAACGGCCGGGCAGGTTCTAACTGATTGTGGTTGGGAGTACCTTTCCTGGAAGGGCTTTGAATCCTGCTGCATACGTTTGATGGGGATAGCCGACATGAGCAACGGTCCCTATCATCCTGCCTGTTGGGCGACTGCATCTGGCCGGATAATTGAACTACAATGTCAGGTCGGAGCAGATTCTGCTTTGACCGGGCAATATGCGGGAATTCGCTTCATCTGGTATGACTGTGGCGACAATAGTCTCTCATCTCGATATGGTGATGTGCTATACGCGTCGGCGGATGTCTATGACTTTGATGGTCTGACGGAGACACTTATAACTGACGACTCTGAGTTTCCTACCTATTATGGGATTCCAAGTTCGTGTGTGAACGACGAGGGAGTAGTATATGCGATCGATTTCTACAACGGCGGTATTTTGCTGGTTCAGCCCGATACTATTCCACCGCAAGCCTTCTGCCCGAGCGATATTACCGTCGGCAATATTCCCGGCCAGTGTGGTGCCGTTGTGGAATTCACCGCAACGGTTGAAGACGACAATCCCGATGCATCAGTTAACTGTCAGCCCGCTTCGGGAGCCTCCTTTGCTATCGGGACTACTGCCGTTGTATGTGTGGCCGTCGATGGTGCCGGCAATGTCGATACCTGTGGTTTCAATATTACGGTCGTAGATACTACTACGCCGACCATATCCTGCCCCGCTGACACAACCCTGAATTCCGAACCGGGCTTGTGCGGGACGACCCTTGATTTTTCCGTAAGTGCCGATGATAATTGCCAGGAAGTGAGCGTTGAGGTTTTGCCGCCGTCGGGTAGTTTCATTGATGTTGGGGTCACTGAAGTCGTTTGTGTGGCTGTCGACGCAGCCGGTAACGTCGATACTGTCATGTTTTATGTCACCGTTCTTGATCAGGAGCCACCCATTCTGAATGTGCCAGACAGCCTGGTAGTCGGCACCGACCCTGGCGAGTGTTACGCGACGGTTGACTTTGAGCCGGATGCGACCGACAACTGTTCCCCGGTTGATATAATTTCAATGCCTTTGTCGGGAACTATCTTTCAAATGGGGGCAACGACAGTAGAGGTTGTCGCTTTAGACGGTTCTGGCCATGCTGATACCGGCTGGTTTGATATTATTGTCAATGATAATGAACCTCCCGATTTGTTTTGTCCGGAGGATATCATAGTCTACAACGATTCAGGCTACTACGGAGCGGTGGTAGACTTTCCGCTTATGGCCGAAGAGAACTGCTCGATCGTGCAGATCGCATACAGTCGACCGCCTGGAGTGTTTTTCGCGCTGGGCAACACGCCCGTAGAACTGATCGCAACCGATCAGACCGAAAACGCCGATACTTGCCTGTTTGAAGTGACGGTTCTACTAAATGATCCTGACGGCGATGGTTTACCCAACTGGGATGACAACTGTCCGGCCCTTGCCAACCCGGATCAGGTCGACACTGATGGCGATGGCGAAGGGGACTTGTGTGACCAGTGTACCGACAGCGACAACGACGGAGCCGGTGATCCCGGCTTTGCAGACAACATCTGTTCGGACGACAATTGTCCTGACATTCCCAATCCGCTCCAAAATGATACCGACATAGACGGGGTCGGAGATGTCTGCGACGAGTGTACCGATACTGATGGTGACGGCTTCGGGAATCCTGGCTATGCCGCGAACAATTGTCCGGTGGACAACTGTCCCGATAAATCCAATCCTGATCAGTACGACTCCAACTCCGATGGCGTGGGGGACGAGTGCTGCTGCTACGGCAGGCACGGCAATGTTGATGGTGACCCCGACGATCTGGTTAATATCTCCGACTTGACCCGTCTCGTGAGCTATCTCTTTGTCGGGGAGAGTATTCTATCGTGTCCGGCCGAAGCAAACATTACCGGGGATCCAGACGGGGACATCAACATCATAGACCTGACCACGTTGGTGGCCTATCTGTTCACTGGCGGTACGGCTCCGCCTGTCTGTCCGTAATTGTCAACAGATCCCACACGGTTTGACTTGGCAATGTTCCACTGATACTATAGCTTAAGAATTATGCAGAAGATCACGCTAACTCAAATCGGCATCATTCACACACCTTTTGTTGAGCCGCAAGGTACTCCGATTCAGCCCCAGCGTTCCGGCGAAGCTAAGGGAACAATTGAGGTCTTTCCTGAGTTTGTGGCCGGGTTGGCCGATCTTGATGGTTTTTCACACATCATCCTGTTGTATTTCATGCATTTAACAGATGGCTTCAAGCTGGCTGTAACTCCGTTTCTGGACGATCATCCTCGGGGACTATTCGCCACTAGAGCACCGCGTCGACCGTCGCCCATCGGTCTGTCGGTGGTTCGACTGGAGCAGATTGATGGCCAAGAGTTATGCATCAGGGAGGTCGATATGGTTGACGGTACCCCCTTATTGGATATCAAGCCATACATTCCACGCTTCGATGATGTGAGCGATATACGTATTGGGTGGCTGGAAGGAAAAGCCAAACGAGCCGAGAATCACCGTGCTGACGACCGTTTTCGGTCATGATCGGTTACAACTGAAATACGGCTTGCATAAGAAGCTGTTCTGTACTATCTTTTGGCTTGAGAATTGGTTGAATTAGGAAGAGAATATGCGCAATAGAGTATTGGAAATAGTCGTTGTTTTGATAGATTTCATGCAGGGTGATGGTGCAACGCTGGTAAATTCTGAGGAAGTCTCAACTGCCCTTGAAGCCGAGGGTTATTCCGAGGACGAAATAGCCTCTGCCTACTCATGGCTTTTACACCGCTTTGATAATGCGCCGGAACAGTTTTTCTCCCAGTTTCCGACCGCCAGTTCCTCGATTCGGGTTCTGACTCAGGCCGAACGTACGCAACTGTCGCCGGAGGCTTATGGCTATTTACTCAAGCTGGTGCACTTATCATTGATAGATGCCGAGCAGTTGGAGATGCTTCTTGAGCGGGTCTCAGTCTTTGGACCGCGCGCAGTGGATTTGGAGCAGCTGAAGCTCATCGCTTCTTCGGTTGTATTTGACGAACTCAGTGATCTTGATTTGTTTGATATGACTGATGGCACTCCTTCGCAGTCGGCTCGAGTCAACTGAGCCGTATGCCTCTCAAGGGAAAGAAAATTCTGCTTGGCCTTACCGGTGGGATTGCTTGTTACAAAATTCCCTACTTGATCCGATTTTTGCTCAAACACGAAGCTGAAGTGCGTGTGGTCATGTCGCGTGCCGCCACCGAGTTCATTACTCCGTTGACTCTTGAGACAGTTTCTGGTTCTCCGGTAATGGTTGAGATGTTTGATCCGAATTCGTTTGTAGGTACGCGTCATATTGATCTGGCTCAATGGCCGGATCTGGTCGTTGTCGCACCTACTACAGCCAATTTCCTGGGCAAAGTTGCTTCAGGTATCTGCGATGATCTGTTGACTACGATTATATGCGCCACGCCCCAGCAGATTTTGATAGCCCCGGCCATGAATCATAATATGTGGGCCAATCCAATCACTGCCCGTAATTTCAAGACTCTGACCGAACTTGGATATCTGGCTGTTGGTCCGGAGGAAGGGGAGATGGCCTGCGATCAGAGTGGGGTCGGACGGATGGCGGAACCGGAGACGATCTTTGCTGCTGTCGAATCCTTTTTCAAACCTTCAGCAAAAAAAAAAGCGCTCGAAGGTAAGAGGATTGTAATCACAGCCGGCCCGACCCAGGAGGCCATTGATCCTGTAAGATTCATCAGCAATTACTCATCCGGCAAGATGGGATATGCTTTGGCCCGACAGGCTCAGTCTCTGGGGGCGGTTGTTACACTGATTTCCGGGCCGACGGCTTTAGCTGCTCCGTTTGGTGTAAAGCTGGTTGCTGTTCAATCCACGGCCGATCTTCAAAAGGTGGTCGGAGAAAGTTTCCCCGAATGCGATTGTCTTATCATGGCAGCTGCACCAGCCGACTATCGTCCTGTCCGGGTACACTCCTCCAAGATGAAACGACAAGCCGGTGGACAAAACCTGGAATTGGTACCGACCGATGATATTCTTTCATCAGTGACCGGTTCGAAACGTGAAGAACAGGTTGTAGTCGGGTTTGCTCTTGAGACTGACAACGGGGTGGCCAACGCTCGCAAGAAACTCAAAGAAAAACGACTCGACCTGATTGTCCTCAACCAGCCCGGTCCCGACAGCGGGTTCATTTCTGATACAAACCGGGTGAGTGTTATCGGTCCGGGCCGAAAACCGATCTCATGGCCGCTGGCTCCGAAAGAAGAAATTGCTCTCAAGCTCCTTGAACTCATCGGCAAGATGCTGTAACTTGTACTTCTGGTGTAAAAACGAATGAAAGAAGAATCAGGGAACATAAATGACATGCTGCGCCGAGCGCTCAAAGCTCAGGCAGAGCTTGGACTAGGAGAGATGATCGTTAGTCCGGCGGCTCTGGCAGTTGCGGAGGGAGACAAAGAAGTACCAGTTATGAACGACTCCGAGACAAACGCTCCGGATATGTTCAACGGCGTAGTTCCAACACTTGCACCTGCCGAATACGAATCTCTGGAGGAACACAGGGAGGACATTTGTCATTGTCATCTTTGTCCGTTGGGGGATTCCCGGACAAAGTTCGTTTACGGTGTTGGTAATCCCGAAGCAGACTTGATGTTTGTCGGTGAGGCTCCGGGTCGGGATGAAGACCTCAAGGGGGAGCCATTTGTCGGTCGAGCAGGGCAGTTGCTCGACAAGATCCTGATTGCAATGCAGATGACCCGACAAGAGGTATACATTGCCAACATCCTTAAATGTCGTCCTCCGGGAAATCGTGATCCCCAACCTGATGAAATGGATAAATGCTTTCCATTCCTCAAGGAACAAGTCCGATTGATTCGGCCGAAAGCAATTTGTGCTCTTGGTCGCATTGCCGCGCAGGCATTGCTGGAGACAAAGACACCATTGGGTAAGCTGCGCCGCCAGTGGCATAATTTTGAGGGTATCGCAACCCTGGTGACTTATCATCCGGCGGCGTTGTTGCGGTTTCCCAAGTACAAGCGAGATACCTGGGAGGATATGCAGATGATACTGGCCCGATTGAAGGGTGAGCAATAGGAGAGGATATGGCCTACCGAACCCAGAACGAGAAAAAACGCGAGGATCTGCAACCTCCTCAAAATATAGACGCTGAGAAGGCTGTACTTGGCTCGATCCTCAAGGACGATCAGGCCATGGACGTTGTACTGGAAGTATTTGATCACGACGCTGCTTTCTATGTTCCTAAACACAGAATGATTTTCAAGGCGATGCTCGACCTAAACAAGCAACATGAGCCGTGCGACATAACAACTGTCGCAAGTGCGCTGGCCGACAAGAGTCAGCTTGAAGGAGCCCAGGGCATAGGTGGCCGGGTCTATCTCGTTGATCTGGCCGAGTATGTGGCTTCAACCGCCAATGTGCAGAAACATGCCGACATCATTCTCGAAAAATTCCTCCTGCGGCGACTCATACAGACGACGCGAGAGATCACCCGAAGTGCGTACGATCATGCCGGCACGGTCGACGACATTCTCGACATAGCCGAGAAGAATATCTTTGTTATTTCTGAGCAACGTTTGCGCAAGGGTTTTGTGTCGATCAAAGATCTGATCCCTTCGACTTTTGACGAGATCGAGAATCTTCAATCGCCCGACAGCGGACTCATCGGTGTCCGCACTGGCTATACTGATCTGGATGTAATTACCAATGGTCTTCACAAGGGGGAGTTAGTTATCGTTGCCGGGCGGCCGTCGATGGGTAAATCGGCCCTGGCTATGAATATCGCTGAACATGTGGCTATCGAGTTGGGCAAAGGTGTTGGTATCTTTTCGCTCGAAATGTCCAAAGAACAGTTGGCGCTACGTACTCTGTGTGGCCGGGCGCGTATATCACAGCAGAAGCTGCGAGCCGGCAAGTTGCGTGATGAAGAATGGAGCCGCCTCACTATCGCCGGGGGACCGTTGTCGGAAGCACCCATCTATATTGATGATTCTCCGACGGCATCATCGCTTGAGATTCGAGCCAAGGCTCGTCGTTTGAAATCGCAGGGCGACGCCAATCTTGGCCTTATCATCGTTGACTATCTTCAGATGGCATATGGCTCCGGTCGTTTCGAAAACCGCCAGCAGGAGATGGCCAGTATTTCGCGCAGTCTCAAGGCGCTGGCCAAGGAGATTGAGGTGCCGGTGCTGGCCTGTTCGCAGTTATCGCGCCAGGTGGAGCAGCGCGGGGGCGAAAAACGTCCGCAACTATCTGACTTGCGCGAATCGGGAGCTATTGAACAGGATGCCGACGTGGTTATGTTTATCTATCGCCCCGAACATTACATGGCTCATGCAGAGAAGACCGATCCTAAGTTTCAGGAAGTCGAAGGCAAAGCTGAGATCATCGTAGCCAAGCAGCGCAATGGTCCGACGGGCGTGGTTCGTCTGGCATTTGTTAAAGAATTTGCCCGGTTTGAGAATCTCGCACCGGGCTACAGGGAAGTTCCCTCCGACGTAGAGCCGGTCGGGGGTGATGATATGCATTCTCCGTTCTAAGGAAAGAACATGGCTTCACCACTGGAAGGATTGGGACGCCGAGGAGTCGATTTTGTGGTCACGCTGGGAGGCATGACCATTATGCTGGGGCGTTTCGTAATTGCTCTTAAAGACATTCCCCGGTCGTTCGGTATAATTACTCAGCAGATCTACACTCTGGGTGTTCAGTCATTGCCTCTGATTGTCATTATCTCCGTTTTCGTCGGGGCAGTGTCCGCATGGCAGGCAGCATATCAGTTCAAATTTATCGGCGCGCCACTACATTATCTTGGACACGCAGTAGGGAAAGCGGTCGTTATCGAATTAGCTCCGGTGCTGTCAGCCATAGTATTCGCCGGTCGAGTGGGAGCTGGTATCGCCGCCGAACTGGGAACGATGAAAGTCACCGAACAAATCGATGCTCTTGAATCAATGGGCATCAGTCCCATTCGATATCTTGTCATGCCGCGTATTCTGGCCTGTGTGTTGATGGTTCCGTTTCTCGTGATCTTCGCTAACTTTGTCGCTATCATGGGCGGGCTGGTGGTTAGTGTCTTGGGCGTTGATGTTTCCAGTGAGACTTTTCTGTCCGGATTTCGCAATTCGTTCAAGATGGTCGATCTCGTCAATGGTCTGGTCAAGGCCGCCGTGTTCGGTTCCATAATCGGGCTGGTCGGTTGCTACGAAGGTTTTCAGACTCGAGGTGGAGCCGAGGGGGTGGGGAAAGCCACTACATCATCGGTTGTGATCTCATCGGTCGGTATACTGGTGTTTAATTTCATTTTTGCTGTAATACTTTTTCGGATATAGACTATGGATGCTCCTTTCATACAGATTCAGGACCTGCATAAAGCCTTCAACGGACAGTCAGTACTCAATGGTATAAACCTCGACATAGGGATTGGCGAATCAATTACTGTTATCGGCCAGTCCGGGTGTGGCAAATCGGTCCTGCTCAAGCATATCATTCGTCTATTGGAACCGGACCAGGGGCAAGTTGTTTTTGATGGCGAGAACCTGGCTGATCTTGATGCCCGTTCCCTGACGGCCGTACGCCAGCGAGCGGGGATGCTATTTCAGTCGGCGGCTCTGTTTGATTCCATGACTGTGGCAGAAAACGTTGGTCTTGGTTTGAGAGAATCACGCCAGCACACCGACGATCAGATTGATCAAATTGTAATTGATAAACTAAAGATGGTCGGACTGGCCGATGCCGCCGACAAACACCCATCCGAACTGTCGGGCGGAATGCGGAAACGGGTTGGTCTGGCACGAGCTATTGCCAATGATCCCGATGTGCTTCTGTACGACGAACCGACTACCGGACTGGACCCGATTACAGCAGACATGATCAACGACATGATTGTCAGTCTCAACAAGATGCTCAAGGTGACTTCGATATCCGTCACCCACGACATGACATCCGCCTACAAAATTGCCGACCGCATTATCATGCTCTACCTTGGGAAGATTCAGTTTGACGGTACCCCCGATCAACTGCGACAATCAGACGATCCAATCGTTCAACAGTTTATCACCGGCAGTGCGACCGGCCCCATCGGAGTGGGCTGATGGTTCTGAAGAAGAACAGGACAGCCTATTTCTGCTCCCAGTGTGGAGCCGAACATCCCCGCTGGCAGGGACAATGTCGTGAATGTGCGCAGTGGAATTCGTTGGTTGAAGAAAAAAAGATGTCGGTACGTGGGGGAGGGGTGGCGAACAATCCGATGGTCGACAAACAGGCGCTGCCTGACATTAGTCTTGAATCGAGCCGAGGGCACAAGAGCGGTATTGATGAGTTTGACCGCGTACTCGGGGGACAATTGGTGCCGGGAGCAGCGGTTCTGATTGGCGGGGAACCGGGAATTGGCAAGTCGACTTTATTACTGCAGGCCGCAGGAGCATATTCCGCTCTGGGTTTGAAAGTGGCCTATATCACGGGTGAAGAAGCACCAACCCAGATCAAGCAACGTGCCCAGCGTCTTGGTGTAACCGGTGAGAACATATCTGTTATCAACGCCACGTGTCTTGAGGACATCACCCGTATAGTAAGTGAGACACCTTTTGCGGTTGTGTTGATCGACTCGATCCAAACGGTCGCATCATCCAATCTTGATTCACCTCCCGGCACGGTGGGGCAGGTGCGGGAAGCGGCGCATCAGTTGATTCTACAAGCCCGGACCAAACAGTTCGCTCTCTTCTTGGTCGGACATGTTACTAAGGACGGCATGGTGGCCGGGCCAAAACTTCTGGAGCACATGGTCGATACCGTTATCTATTTCGAGGGAGACAGTTCGCATCTCTATCGTATCCTCAGGGCCACGAAGAACCGTTTCGGCTCGGTGTCGGAAATTGGTCTTTTCGAGATGTTGCCTGAAGGATTAGTTGAAGTTGTCAATCCCTCATCGTTGTTCATGTCCGATCGCAACGATGCTCCCCGCACAGGTTCTGTTGTGACAAGTATCTGTCAGGGACAACGCCCAATCCTGGTTGAGATTCAAGCCCTGGTGTCGCCTTCCAGTTATGGGAATCCCCAGCGTGTCGCCGGAGGAATTGACAACAAGCGACTGGCTTTGTTGCTGGCGATTCTCGAACGACGAGGCGGTTATCCGATGGGGGCTAATGATGTTTTTGTTTCGGTCGCTGGGGGATTGCGCCTTTCGGAACCGGCGGTTGATTTGCCGGTGCTGATCGCCATAGCGTCATCGGTGCTGAATCGTCCGGTCGATCCCCACACTCTGGTGGTGGGGGAGGTTGGCCTGTCGGGAGAGGTGCGCGGTATTACAATGATTGACCAGCGAATAAATGAGGCGGGCAAGATGGGGCTTAAGACCGTTGTTGCACCAGTGTCGAGTCTGGGACGGGTCAAAGCAACTGATGTCAATGTGGTCGGGGTGAAGACATTATCCGCGACATTGGAGAATCTTCTGGGCTAAGCCAACTATGAGCGAATTGATCTATACTCTCAAGAATGCCGATGGCGGCGCTCGTCGCGGTGAAGTTGCCACCGCTCACGGGACGTTTCAGACGCCAGCCTTTATGCCGGTCGGAACGGCCGGAGCGGTCAAGGCACTGACATCGGAAGACCTCGAATCGTGTGGGGCGGAGATCATTCTTGGCAATACCTACCATCTCTATCTCAGACCCGGTATTGAGATTATCAAAGCTCAGGGCGGGCTTGCAAAGTTCAACGGCTGGAACAAACCGACCCTTACCGACAGTGGCGGGTATCAAGTATTCTCGCTGAAAGAGACGTCTAAGATCACTGATGAGGGCGTGGAATTTCGTTCGCATCACGATGGCTCCAAACATATGTTTACACCGGCAAAAGTGATGGAGATTGAACACGCCATCGGGGCCGACATCATCATGGCTTTCGATCAATGTGTTCCTTATCCGGCTGACCGTGAATTGGCCGCGACCGGTGTTCGCCGCACCCACGAATGGGCGACCATTTGTCGTGACACTCATAACCGACTCTCAATGAATGAAGAAAAGCAGCTTCGCTGCCTGTTTGGGATTGTTCAGGGTTCGACTTATGAAGACCTGCGAACCCAATCGGCTGAGCAGATTATGGCGCTTGATCTGCCGGGTAATGCCATTGGTGGTTTGTCGGTGGGGGAGAGCATGGACGAGATGGAGGACATTCTGGCCCATACTATTCAATATCTACCGGAAGATAAACCGAGGTATCTGATGGGGGTTGGTTATCCCGAGAATATTCTCATGGCGGTTTCATACGGGATTGATATGTTTGATTGTGTGCTGCCGACGCGTAACGCCCGCACGGGAAATGTGTTTACATCAGAAGGACCGATTGTGTATCGCAACGCTGAATATGCCAATGATGAACGCCCGCTTGATCCCAACTGTGATTGCAAGGTTTGTAAGCGTTACAGCCGGGCGTATATTCGTCATTTGTACAATCAGTCCGAGATTACGGGAATGGTGTTGGCGAGCTATCACTCGACGTATTTCTTCCAGAACCTGATGCAGAACATCCGCACATCGATTGAGCAGGGCCGCTTCGATTCGTTCCGGAAAGAGTTTTTGGAGAGGTATAGGCAGTCACAGTTGTAGGTCAAGCGGCTTGCCGCTTGATGAACTGTACTGTCAAGCCGACAGGCGGCTTGACCTACGGCTATGGGCTAATCGATCCACACGGGGCGAGCGATTTTGCCCATGAACAAGATGGCCCCGGATTGCTCTTCGTGGATAATAAAGAGGAAAGGGTGGTCGGCGATCACCTGTGGAGGGAGAGAATCAATGAAGATGTAGTGTGGTACGTCTACAGGTTCCAATCCGTCTTCGCCAACCTGAATCAATGCCTTCTGTATTATGTTGTCCAATCCCTCCAAGCTGTCGGAAGATGTGTTACTGTGATCAAACTTTTCGGAATCGAAGATTGTGCCCACGCCGAGAGCTTCGAGCCCCTCCTTTAGATCTACGGTGGAAGTGAATCTGAACTTCGGTAGCGCGACATAGAAACGGTGTGGATGAAGTTTGCCAAGCCAGGTCGTCCAATTCTCGATCGTCAGCTCATTGATGATCGAATCCAAGGTCAGCGTGGAGTTCGGTACAATCAACATCATGCGGAAACCACCTCCTCCGTAAGGAAGATTGGCGACTCCCAATAGGTTGTTCAGAAAATAGGTGGCGCTAGGATCAAATTCCCATCCTTTACCAGTCTTTGTCACATGATCGTCTTCTGGCAGCCACATCATGTCACATTCAATTTCGGTGCCATCCGGAAGATGAAACGGCCGAACAGATGTGTAAGCGGTATCAAAGGGGAACTTCCAGAGGCCGGTGAAGGATGAGGCGGTAGTGAGAATCATGGCCGTATTGGCGTCAATCGGTGGCTTCACCATCTCGGTAATCTTGCCGTTGGTCTTGGAGTCGACCCAGGCGTTGATTGTGTCCGCAGCCCACGGTGCCTGGAAGTCAATCTCCTCAACACGGGCATCAAAGTACTCACGGCAAACATCGACGAAGCTCGACTGAATTGCCTTATTCTTCCGGTACCAGATTGAGTTGGCCATGCTGAAATCGACGACCGGATCAGCCTTAGTTAGAATTTCGACAAGGCTCGAAAATGATGAATTGATTTGCTGGTCCGTAAGACCGTCAAGTTCTATCGTCGCGGCAATGGCCTCGCGTGTTTCCCCAACCGCACCGTTGTAGGCCATACCCAGGGCATATGAAACAGAAAGCGGCGAAACGAAGACGTTTGAGTCGGCAGCTTCGTTTTCGGCAATTTCACGGAACAGCTTAAAGGCAAATCGATTGCAGGACCCTACCAGGTCCTTCTCAGTTTTAGTCAACTCCCCTGGACTTCTGACCAACTGTTGGCCCGAAGGCGTATCCCCACCGTCTCCCACTGCAGAGCTGTTGCAGAAGAAGCATAGTATTCCGGTCAAACATATTATTAGGATAGAGTATTTCTTCATGGCATTTCCTTCCGTCGTGTACAAGTTGGAAGTCTGGTTGCCTCCAATATACATGATCAACGGGAGTTATGCAATGGTTGCGTAGGGCGGCCCCGTCCACGGAGCCGTCGTCTGGAGAAGATTGGCAGGTTTGAAGACAGACCTGACCTACAAGACTACATCTTCAACGGCAGGAGGTACCCGATCGTGAGGCGGAAATCGTTCATGCGGATTTTCTCTTTTTCAACACTGAACCGGGTCGCAGAATACCGCGCTGTCGACACCTGACTCGGTCGCACTTCAGTGATCCCCAATTCCAGCGTGTAGACTCGTTTCCACCGTAATCCAAACGTCAACCGATATCCGATCTTGGCCGCCATGTCCACATCGACGATATTCTCGGTCCGTCTCAGGGAATCCGCGACGCTCGGCAAAAGGCCAACATACGACCGGGATAATATCAGTCCGAAGCCGGCACACCCAATAAGTTTACTCGTGCCGCGATAGTAAAAAGCTTCGACAGAATAGGAGACTCCGTGGAAATACCCCCTGGGGTACAGATTGGATTTCATCTCCCCATAGCAATAATCCACTCCCAACTGAAGAACGAACGGATGATGGAATAGCCACTCATATCTGACTGTGAAGTTCGGCCCCGGTGAAACCAACCTGTTGCCGGTGCTTGCACCCAGAGTGAGATGCAGATTCATAGCGTTGACGGTGTCCTGCTCAGCCGGGTTTAGGGGATATACCGGAGCCGCGGCCAACCAGGATGCAACTATCAACGCGAGCATAATCTCTCCAATCATTGTGTCCCTACGTAATAAACGTTCTATATGCACTAATATCAAATGGAATACTACTGGCATGTTAATAATATGGACTTGACGAGTCATTATTAGCGCATCATCGCCAATCCTGAAAGTCAATTTGTGTCTCTTTTCAGAAGGTCCGGCAATGCTGGCTAATCCCTTGTGCTGCAACGGCAAATTAAGTAGGATTTACAGTGGAAAGGGGTTGACTTTCGGGAAAGAAAAAATATATTACACAGCTTATATTGCCGGGGTGTGAATTGATTCACAAGCCGACATGCAATCTGAATACAAGTTGCTGTTAGAGATAGTGTTAACGGAGTAAAAAATGAGTAAGCCCGAAGTCTTCAAAAACCTGATAAACGGTGAATGGGTCGAGTCCAAGTCCGGCAAGACCTACGAGAACCTCAACCCGGCCGATACGAGCGATGTTGTGGGCGTGTTTCAGAAGTCAAATGGCGATGATGTCAAGGATGCTATTGATGCCGCTTCAGAAGCCTACAAGAAATGGCGGTTGGTGCCGGCTCCCAAGCGAGGCGAGATTCTCTATCGAATCGGAGCTCGTTTGACGGCGGACAAAGAAGCTCTGTCGCAGGTTATGACGCGCGAGATGGGTAAGATCATCGCCGAGACTCGTGGTGACACTCAGGAAGCTATCGACATGACTTTCTATATGGCCGGCGAAGGTCGTCGTTTGTTCGGTGTGACCACACCGTCGGAGATGCCTAACAAGTTCAATATGACCGTGCGTCAACCGTTGGGTGTTTGTTCGTTCATCACACCGTGGAATTTCCCAATGGCGATTCCTTCCTGGAAGTCGATGCCGGCTCTTATCTGTGGTAATACTATAGTGATCAAGCCAGCCACCGAGACTCCGGCTTCGGTAGTGAACTTTGCACGTGTCTGTCAGGAAGAAGGCCTTCCGCCAGGCGTCATCAATGTTGTCACCGGTTCCGGTGCACAGCTGGGTGAACCACTGATGAAGAATCCGGCTGTTAAGATTGTATCCTTTACCGGTTCGACTGAAATTGGCCGCAAGATTTCCGAGACATGTGCCACCGATTTCAAACACTGTTGTTTGGAAATGGGCGGCAAGAATATTCAGATCGTTATGGACGATGCCAACCTCGAACTAGCCGTCGATGGCGCTCTCTGGGGTGCTTTTGGAACTACCGGTCAGCGTTGCACAGCTACCAGCCGGGTCATCTGCCATAAGGATATCGTTAAGAAGTTCACCGAGGCTCTCGCCAAACGCGCCGCATCTCTTAAGGTAGGAAATGGCCTTGACGAATCGGTTCAGATGGGACCGTGTGTCAATGAAGGCCAGCGTGAGACCGTTCTGGGTTATATCGAGATTGGTAAGAAGGAAGGCGCGAAACTCGTCACGGGCGGTGAGAAACTGACCGGTGGCGATTATGACAAGGGCTACTTTGTCCAGCCGACGATATTTGGTGACGTCACCCAGGAAATGCGCATTTGGAAAGAAGAGATATTTGGCCCGGTGCTGGGTATTGGTGTTTTTGAGACTCTGGAGCAAGCTATTGAGATGGCCAATGATACTCCGTATGGCCTGTCGGCTTCGATCTTCACTCAGGATGTGAACAAAGCCTATGTGGCCATGCGCGATGTCTACACCGGCATTTTCTACGTCAACGCTCCGACCATCGGGGCGGAGACCCACATGCCGTTCGGCGGCACCAAGGAGACCGGTAACGGCCATCGTGAGGCGTCCACAGCGGCGCTTGATGTATTCAGCGAATGGAAATCCTGCTACGTCGATTTCTCCGGCGCTCTCCAGCGTCCGCAGATCGACAACTGAGAAATGTGTCAAGGTTGAGATAATGGCGAGTTGCAAACACATATTAGGTCATTCGACCGGCCATCTGGTTCTGTACCTGATTGTATACATCTGGACTGCTTCGTCCATCTGGTAAGAATGCCAGGACTATGGATGAAACGTGTAACCAGATAACTTAAACTACAGTGAGGCTGATCATGGCCAAGAATAGAAAAAAGATCATTATCATGGGCGCCGCAGGGCGTGACTTTCATAATTTCAACTGTCTCTATCGCGAGAATGCCGATGTTGAGATCGTTGCTTTCACTGCTACCCAGATTCCTGATATCGAAGGCCGTAAGTATCCCGCAGTCTTGGCCGGCAAACTCTACCCTAAGGGTATTCCAATTGTCGACGAATCCGAACTGCTGCCTTTGATTAAGAAACACAAGGTTGAAGAAGTCATTTTCTCTTACTCCGACGTGACCTATCAGTACGTGATGGAGAAAGCAGCCTATGTTATGGCTGCCGGTGCTCGTTTCTCGGTTGAGGGTGCGGATCCGACAATGATTCGGTCCAAGAAGCCGCTGGTGTCAGTATGCGCTATCCGTACAGGTTGTGGCAAGTCGCAGACCTCCCGACGTGTGGCCGATGTTCTCCAGTCGCTGGGCAAGAAGGTAGTGGCTATCCGTCACCCTATGCCGTATGGCGATCTGGCCAAACAGGCGTGTCAGCGTTTCGCGACTCTGGCTGACCTCGACAAGCACAAATGTACTATCGAAGAGCGCGAAGAGTACGAGCCTCACATCATGCGTGGCGTGATTGTTTATGCCGGCGTTGATTATGAGATGATTCTGCGCGAAGCCGAGAAAGAAGCTGATGTCATCCTGTGGGATGGTGGTAACAATGACATGTCCTTCTACAAGCCAGACCTGATGATTACAGTCGTTGATCCGCATCGTGTGGGTCATGAATCGACTTACTATCCGGGCCAGGTGAATCTGCTGACGGCTGATGTTATCGTTATCAATAAAATCGACTCGGCCGACGCTGAAGATGTGAGTTTGCTTCGCCAGAATATCGCCGAGTACAATTCGAACGCGATTGTCGTCGATGCGGCTTCTCCTCTGGCCGTTGAAGACGGATTCAAGATCAAGGGCAAGAAGGTACTCGTGGTTGAAGACGGTCCGACCCTGACACACGGTGAGATGGCTTTTGGTGCTGGTGTCGTTGCGGCTGACAAATACGGTGCTGCTGAACTAGTCGATCCTCGTCCGTACACTGTCAAGTCGATCACCGCGACGTTTGAGAAGTATCCCGGCATCGGTGTGCTTCTACCGGCGATGGGTTATGGCAAACAGCAGGTCAAGGATTTGGAGACCACTATCAACAAGACCAAGTGTGATCTGGTTGTGCTGGCTACTCCTATTGATCTGAGTCGTATCATTAAGATCAAGAAGCCGTCAGTGCGAGTGAGCTATAGCCTGCAGGAAATCGGAACTCCCGATCTGATGACAGTGCTCAGCGACTTTGTTGGCGGAAAGAAAAAGAAGACCTCGAAAAAAGGCGCTTCTAAGAAATAGAGAGCAACCTGAGCGGGCCGGTGAAAGCCGGCCCGTTGCGTTATAGGAGTCCCCCAGAGCCGGGACTAAATAAGTGTCATGGACATCAAGAAAACAGCAGTAGTCGCCCTAGGTGGAAATGCCATCACGCAACCACACCTTGAGGACACTATTGCCAACCAGTTTTCCAATACTCGTCGTTCGCTGGACGGTGTTGTCGAGTTGGCTCGTGAAGGATATGGTCTGGTTATAACTCACGGCAACGGTCCGCAGGTAGGTAACTGTCTGCTTCGGATCGAACTCTCCCGAGGGAAAACCCCGTTTCTTCCTCTGGGGATACTGGTGGCCGATACCGAAGGCGGTATGGGCTACATGATTGAACAGTCGCTCCATAACCGACTTCGGGCTGAAGGGATCGACCGCCCCGTTGCGACTATCATTACCCAGGTCGTCGTGGACAAGAATGATCCAGCCGTGAAGAATCCAACCAAGTTCATTGGTCAGTTCTATTCAGAGAGAGAAGCTTTCGAGTATCGTGAGTCCCGGGGCTGGATGATGAAACAGGACGCCGATCGAGGTTGGCGTCGAGTGGTTCCATCACCTATGCCGTTGAGTACCGTGCCGGGGCCGATCATTCGCCAACTGGTGGAGCAGGGGACAATCGTCATTGCCGCCGGTGGTGGTGGTATTCCTGTCTATATTGATGAAAATGGCGACTATGAGGGGCTGGATGCTGTGATTGACAAGGATCGCGCATCAGCTGTCCTGGCCAGGGAAATAGGAGCTGAAGTCCTGTCGATACTAACCTCTGTCGATGGGGTGGCGGTGAACTTCGGCAAGCCGGAACAGAAAATGCTCGGGATAATTACCTTGTCGGAAATTGAGAAATATGCCAAAGAAGGTCACTTCCCAGCAGGTTCAATGGGACCGAAGGTGGAAGCGGCCATGCAGTTTTTAAGAGATGGTGGTGAAATGGTTACAATCTCCTCGATTCAGGAGGCGCAAAAAGCTGTGCACGGTGAAGCGGGGACGAGGATTGTACCGAATTAGGGATGGGTAAGTTGTCGCGGGATGCTGTAGCAGCGATACTTGAAAAAGGTCGCATTTATGAAGTTGGTGGTGTCGTGCGTGACCGGCTTCTCAGTCGGCCTCAGACCGAGCAGGACCATGATTATCTGGTCACCGGGATTCCCTACGAGGAAATAGTCCGTATTCTTAACCCACATGGCAATGTAAGCCTGGTGGGACGCAGTTTCGGAGTTATAAAGTTTACTCAGTTTGTTTCCGGTCAACCGACCACTTGCGATATCAGCCTTCCTCGCACGGAGCATTCCACCGGTGTCGGTCACAAAGATTTCGAAGTTTGTTATGATCCTTCATTGTCGATTGATGATGACCTTGTGCGGCGTGACTTCACAATTAACGCTATGGCCTGGGAATTGGATGGGGACGAATTAACAGATCCACTTGGCGGAAGAGCTGATTTAGAAGCTCACTTGTTACGCATGGTATATCCGGAGTCATTTCTAGATGATCCGTTGCGCATGATGAGAGCGATTCAATTTGCGGCCAGGTTTGATTTTTCCGTCGAAGCTGAGACATTCGCCGCTATTTGTAAACATGCTCATCTGATCAAGACGGTCTCGAGTGAGCGCATTGCCGATGAGTTGACCAAGCTTCTAACTCTGGCTCCAAAACCGTCCATTGGCTTCCGTTTGATGGAGTCGTCCGGTCTTCTGAAGCATGTCCTGCCGGAACTTCAGAACTGTATAGCTGTCGATCAACCTGGTGGGTACCACAAGTATGACGTGTTTGGACATATTGTTCGTACGGTTGATGTTTGCCCTCCAAACCTTGCGCTACGATGGGCCGCTGTATTCCACGATATTAATAAGCCTCAGGCCAAAAGAGTGGTTGGTGAGGGAGCGACGTTCTATGGCCATGAAGTACAGAGTGCCCGTACGGCTGAGTGCGTTCTCAAGCGCCTCCGATACTCCCATGATCTGATTGCCGATGTGAAGATACTGGTCGAGCGTCACATGTTTACTACCGATGTCTCGCCCAAAGGATTGCGGCGTCTGGTCAAGCGTGTAGGGGTGCCGTTGATCTATAACCTTCTGGATCTTCGCCGGGCAGATGTCGAGGCACAGGGGATGGATGGCACAACCGATGATGTTGACCAGTTCGAAAAAGACATTCATGAGGAACTTGATCGTAAACCGCCTTTTTCCCTTCAGGATCTGGTTGTCAACGGCGGCATGATTATGGATTGGTTCATTCTTGATCCAGGCCAAAAAGTAGGTCTGATTCTGGACCGTCTCCTCGAAGAAGTGCTGGATCATCCCGAGCATAATACGATCGACAAACTGAAAGATATTGCTACTAAGTTCTACAATTCACTCCCCGACAACTCAATAATCGTTAGCGATAAGGAAACAGACGTATGAAGATCCACGAGTATCAGGCCAAGCAGTTGTTTGCTGATGCCGGTATTCCGGTGCCTCCTGGTGATGTAGCAACAACTCCTGTTGAGGCCTTCGAAATTGCCGAGAGAATCAACAAACCGGTCATGGTTAAGGCACAGGTGCACGTCGGTGGTCGAGGTAAAGCCGGAGGTGTCAAGTATGCTGAGACTGCCGAAGCAGCCAAGGTGTTGGCCACCAGTATTCTTGGAATGGACATCAAGGGGCTGACCGTCAAGAAAGTGCTTGTTACGGCGGCCGAGGACATCATCTCCGAATCGTATGTCGGGATTATCCTTGATCGCGTGACCAAGCGACCGGTATTTATGATTTCTCCGGCTGGTGGCATAGATATCGAGCAAGTTGCCGCCGAGACTCCGGATAAGATCTTCAAATTGGCTGTTGATCCTGTCGTTGGCCTCCGTCCGTTTCAGGCTCGTAATCTGGCCTACAAGCTATATCGTGACATTAGCCAGGTAAGACCTGCAGCCGATATCCTGATGAAGCTCTATGATGTTTTCTGGAAGGTTGATGCTTCACTGGTTGAGATCAATCCCCTTATTACCAATACTGCTTCCGAGGTAGTGGCTATTGATGCGAAGGTTAACATTGACGACAATGCTCTTTTCCGTCAGAAGGACGTGTCCGCTATGCGTGACATTGATGCTGAGGAACCTTCGGAAGTAGCGGCGCGTGAGGGTGATCTCTCGTTTGTCAAACTGGACGGCAGTATTGGTTGTATGGTCAACGGTGCAGGTCTGGCTATGGCGACTATGGATCTGGTCAAACGCTATGGTGGCGATCCGGCCAATTTCCTTGATATTGGTGGTTCATCCAATCCCAAGAAGGTCATTACGGCACTAAAGATCATCACCAGCGATCCGAACGTTCGTGCCATTCTGATCAACATCTTTGGTGGTATCACCCGATGTGACGATGTGGCTACCGGAATAGTGGCTGCGCTCAATGAGCTGAAACCGACCGTGCCTATTGTTGTGCGGCTGACCGGTACAAATAAAGAGGCGGCGGCCAAGATTCTGGCATCGTACAAATTGCCGCACGAAGATACGTTGGATAAGGTAGTGAAAAAGGCCATTGAACTGGCCGGACTCGGACACTAATAAAGTTGTTGGGGAAGAACAATGTCGATATTCATTAGTAAGAGAACAAAACTCATCGTTCAAGGTATCACGGGCCGTGACGGTTCGTTTCATGCCGAACAGATGAAGGCTTATGGCACCAACGTTGTTGGTGGTGTCACGCCCGGTAAGGGCGGCTCAAAAGTGGCCGGCATTCCTGTTTTCAATACAGTGGAGGAAGCGGTAAAAGCTACCAAGGCCAATACTTCTGTCATTTACGTTCCACCTCCGTTTGCGGTTGATGCCATCTATGAGGCAGTCGATGCCGGTATCAAACTGGTCGTGTGTATTACTGAGGGTGTACCCGCCAATGATATGATGAAGGTCTACCCTTATGTGAAGGAAAAAGGCGCTCGTCTGATCGGTCCCAACTGCCCCGGCCTTATCTCAGTCGATCAGGCCAAGGTGGGTATTATGCCGGGCACGATCGTCAAGAAGGGCGGCGTGGGCGTCGTGTCCCGTTCAGGAACCCTGACCTACGAAGCTATCTGGGCACTGACACTGGCCGGTATGGGCCAGACGACTTGTATTGGAATCGGCGGTGACCAGGTTATCGGGACCAATTTTATAGATTGTCTCGAAGCTTTTCAGGCCGACTCGGCCACCAAGGCTATCGTCATGATTGGCGAGATCGGCGGCTCCGATGAAGAAGATGCTGCGAAGTATATCAAGAAGCATGTTACCAAGCCGGTCGTTTCCTTTATTGCGGGACAGACAGCCCCTCCCGGGAAGAGGATGGGTCACGCCGGGGCAATTATTTCCGGAGGCAGTGGTACGGCTGAAGATAAGATCAAGGCTTTGAACAAGGCGGGTGTGCCGGTGGCTGGATCACCGACCGAACTACCGATTCATTTGGCCGAATTGATCAAACAGGCCAAAGAAAAAGCCAAGACTGCCAAAACCAAGAAGACAGTCAAGAAAGACGTCAAGAAGGCAGTAAAAAAAGCAGTGAAAAAAGCCGTTAAGAAAGCCGTGAAGAAGGCTGTTAAGAAAGTGACGAAAAAAGCTGCTCCGAAGAAAGCTGTGGCTAAGAAAAAAGCGACGACAAAGAAGAAAAAATAAAACGACATCCGGGATTGTCGGTATTATCCGACCCCACAACGTCGAGGATAGATCATGAATGCGTCCGCTGATGCCTCCGGCGAGAAAAAAGCCTCTGCCGGCGGCAAGAATAAGTATGATTATTCAAATGGTCCCGCCCCTTTGAATATCAATATGGCGTGGTGTAAGGCGTGCAATATTTGCATTGCTTTGTGCCCCAAGCAGGTGTTCGAGCCGGACCGTGACGGCAAGCCCCTGTTGACCCGTCCGGATGATTGCACCCAGTGCACAATTTGTTGGGTCCATTGTCCCGACTTCGCCATTACATCGAACTATAAGTAAGGAGGGACATTTCTGTGGCACAAAAGAAGAAACTCCTACTACAGGCCAACGACTCATGCGTCGAGGGAGCATTGTACGCCGGCATGAATTTCTTTGCCGGGTACCCTATAACACCTTCCACTGAAATTGCCGAGTTGTCTGCTCGTGAATTGCCTAAGATCGGTGGCAAGTTCATCCAGATGGAAGATGAAATCGCCTCGGTCGCGGCTCTTATTGGGGCTTCTGCCTCAGGCGCCAAGGTTATGACTGGCACTTCCGGTCCGGGGTACTCACTTATGCAGGAACTAATCGGCTATGCCTACATGGTCGAAGTTCCGCTTGTTATCGCTAATGTTCAGCGCGGTGGTCCATCAACCGGTTTGCCGACCAAGGTTAGCCAGGCTGACACTATGCAGGCACGCTGGGGAACCCATGGTGACTACAACGCTATCGCTGTTGCTCCGTCAACCGTCGGTGATACATTGACCGAAACTGTTCGCGCCTTCAACCTCGCTGAACGATTTCGCACTCCGGTTACTATTTTACTGGACGAAGTTATCGCTCACTCGCGTGAGATCATTGAGATTCCCGAGGAGGGCGAGTTGGAGATTATCAACCGTGTTAAGCCTACCTGCAAGCCGGAAGACTACAAATCCAGCGAGTTTACGGAAAATGGTGTAACGCCAATGCCGGCCTACGGTGAGGGGTATCGTTATCATCTGACTGGCCTGACGCACGATGAACGTGGTTTCCCGACCAACAATCCCTCTGAGATATCTCCCAAGTTAGAGAAGCTGAGAGACAAGATTCTGAATTACACTGATGAGATCGTCAAGCTACGGGTTGAAATGCTGGACGATGCCGAAGTCGTCTTCATCTCCTACGGTTCGGTCTCACGGGCTGCGTTGCAGGCAGTTAGTCTGGCTCGTGGCGTTGGTGTCAAGGTGGGTTGTATCCAGCTCTATACGATTTGGCCTTTCCCGGATGAACAGCTCCGTGATCTCTGTTCCAAGTGCAAGAAGGTGATTGTTGGTGAACTCAATATGGGCCAGATCATTCACGAAGTTCGCCGTGTCTTGCCAAATGACAAGGAAATTCACTCTCTGCAACGCTACGATGGAGAAATCCTGACGCCTATGCAATTGCTTGAAAAGCTTGAGGAGGTGCTCTGATGACCACGACCGAAACTGACAAGAAAGCTCCCAAGCAGCGTTCCGACATAGCCCTGCAGTACTTGCGTCCGGGAAAGAAACTCCCGCACGTCTGGTGTCCGGGCTGTGGAATTGGTGTCGTAATGGGTGCCTATATTCGCGCTCTTGATAAGCTTGGCTGGGATCGCGACGCGGTAGCGATGGTGTCTGGAATCGGATGCAGCAGCCGTATGCCCGTGTATATGGATTTCCATTCTCTACACACTGCTCACGGTCGGGCTTTGCCTTTTGCTACCGGCGTCAAGTTCAATCGACCTGACATGAACGTAGTTGTGATTACCGGCGATGGTGACGCATTGGCTATTGGTGGTAATCATTTTATCCATGCCTGTCGTCGCAATATCAATATCACTACTATTCTGATTAACAACAGCATCTACGGCATGACAGGTGGCCAGGGTTCACCTGCCACGCCGAGCGGTGATAAATCAACAACAACGCCCTATGGCAATAGCGAGAAGCATTTCGATCCATGCACTCTTGCGACTGCGGCCGGAGCTTCTTATGTAGCCCGCGCCAGTGTCCACGCCGTACCTCAGCTTGAAAAACTGATCAAGGGCGGCCTCGCGCATGATGGCTTCTCGCTTATTGAAGTCATTGCCAACTGTCATACCTATTATGGCCGACTCAATCGTTTGGGCGATGCAGTCGCCATGCTTCGCAGGTATAAGGAGCAGTCGGTTACCGTGGCAAAGGCCAGGAAGATGTCACCCGAAGAGTTAGAGGGTAAGATCGTTCTCGGCATGCTCCATCAAGACGAAAAGACCGAATTCTGCAACGAATACCAGAAGGTTGTAGAGTTGCTGAAGAAAAAGAGAGGCACCAATGGCAACTAAATTCATCGATAAGATCACAATCCCGAGCGATCGATTCGAAATGAGACTTTCCGGCTCCGGAGGCCAGGGTATGATCTTTGCCTCGGTCGTTCTCAGTAAGGCCATCGGTATTGGCTCCACCAAGAACGTAGTTCAGAGTCAATCGTACGGACCCGAAGCGCGTGGCGGAGCCTCCAAGGCAGATGTTGTGGTTTCGGATAACGAAATATACTACCCCAAGGCAATGAAGCTCGACCTGCTCCTGGCGATGACCCAGGAAGCACTGGACAAGTACTACCCTGATCTCAAAGAGGGTGGAACGCTTATAATTGATTCATCAATGATTGATGATGTTCCGACCGACAAGTATTACGCCCTTGAATTCACTCGCATTGCGCGTAAGGATGTCGGTCACATTATGGTAGCCAACGTGGTGGCTCTTGGAGCTATCGCCGCTATCACCGGTCTTGTTTCCAAAGAACGATTGGTGGAAACGGTGTTGGAACGGGCCCCCAAGGGAACCGAAGACAAAAACCGCAAGGCCGTGGATATCGGCTATGAAGAGGCTCTGAAGCTGAAAAAATAGCAGACTGAAAAAAAAGGAATAGCTATTGAGTAAGACGCTGTTGATCGTCAAACCGGATGCGACCACACGGAACCTAACGGGATTCATAATTGAGCGTTTGGAACGAGCGCGTTTCAAAGTGGTCGAGATGCGTATGATCACATTGAGCACAGAACAGGCCCAAAGGTTCTACGAGGTTCACAAGGAACGTCCGTTCTATGATTCGTTGGTTGAGTACATGACCTCAGGCCCGGTTGTCCCTATGGCGTTGGAGAAGGGCAATGCCGTTTCCGACCTCCGTGTTCTGATAGGAGCAACCAATCCCAAGGAGGCCGAGTGCGGGACTATCCGCTACGAAATAGGTCGGGATGTCCAGGAGAACTCGGTTCATGGCTCGGATTCGGATGAAAACGCTGCTGGCGAAATTGCCTTCTTTTTTAGAGAGTAGTGTAATCGATGGATATGGATGCGAGTGACTCGCCGGGATTCGTAGACATTTTCTATGCGGCCGACAGACTTCGTCTGCTGCTTCCGGTCACAGCCAGCCTTGATACGTACGCGCCGCGACTAACGGAGAATCCGGTCTCCTTTGAATCCTGTCGGGACATTCTGCAGGAATTGATCGTGACCCCGCAATTTCAGTCACCCCGACTGCTGACCGTAGTCAATGACGGTCACCGTACAACACCCACACCGATAATGCTCGACTGGCTGTCGCGCATTGACCAAACCTATCTTGATCGCACGGATTTCCTGATTGCAACCGGTACTCACGAACCCCCCTCCGAAGAGCACTGTCGAAATATCTTCGGTCCCTTGTACGATGACCTCCGCTCCCGCATTCATGTTCATCGAGCGCGCGAAATGGAGACGATGACCGACCTGGGGACTGACCCGATGGGGGAGAGGGTCCTTATTAATAAGATGGTGATGGACTACCCTGCCATTCTTGTTCTCGGCTCGGTGGAACCGCACTACTTTGCTGGGTATACCGGTGGGCGCAAGGGATTCTTTCCTGGTCTCACAGATCTGGCCACAACTGAGCGTAATCACAATCTGGCCGCATCGCTGGACGCAGCCCCGCTTCGGCTCGAAGGCAATCCAGTGGCTGAACACATGAAAGCCCTGACCAAACTCCTTCCCCTCGAAAAAGTTAAAACAGTACAAGTCGTGCTTGATGCTCGGCATCAGGTTGCCGGTTGTTTTTCTGGTAGTCTCTGGGATGCGTTTCAGCAGGCGACGACGAAGGCGCGTGAAATCTTTGCACATCGAGTGAGTCGTCAATATGATGTGGTGCTGGCTGAAATATTACCTCCGCTTGATGTCAATCTCTATCAGGCTCAGAAAGCTCTGGAAAACTGCCAGACGGTTGTAAAGGATGGTGGATCAATAATACTGTTCTCCGCATGCGAAGCTGGTATCGGGTCTGCGTTCTTTTATGACCTGGCCCAGAAGTGGGATCACGAGCGTAATGTTGCTGCTGATGGAAAGCAGTATTTTGGTAGCCACAAGTTGTCCCGTGTCAATCTTATGTCACGGCGCATTGGCGTCTATCTGCATTCAGAATTGAAAGCGGAGGAAGTACGCCGTGTTTTCTATGAACCGCTTGACAATCCTCAAGAATTTCTTTACTCAACATTAGAGAAATGTGAAAAAAGTAACATAGCTGTTGTGTTTGACGCCGCTCACACGGTGTTAAACGCGTAATTGATGCACACCATGTGCAATCCCGTGGAGGTTTTATGAACAAGAAGGTTGTCGTTGTCGGTGCTGGACATGTGGGTGCAACTTGCGCCATGTACATGGCCGAGGCCAACATTGCTGATGTCGTACTTTTGGACATTATCAAGGACATGCCCCAGGGCAAGGGACTTGATCTTACCCAGGCTGGACCCGTTCGCGGCTACAACGCCAAAATTACCGGTTCCAACAAATGGACCGATCTGAAGAATGCTGACGTCGTTATCATGACTGCCGGATTGGCTCGCAAGCCAGGCATGTCGCGGGAAGACCTGCTTAAGATGAATGCCAACATCATTGCTTCGGTAGCTGGCAACATCAAGAAGTATGCTCCCAAGAGTTATGTTATCGTCGTTTCCAATCCTCTTGATCTGATGACTTTCCACATGCAGAAGAAGACTGGTTTTCCTAAGAACCGCGTTCTCGGTCAAGCCGGTGTACTCGACTCAACTCGCATGAGAGCTTTTGTGTCGATGGAACTCAACATTGCGATGACCGATATTCATGCTATGGTACTGGGTGGTCATGGTGATACTATGGTTCCGCTGCCGCGCTATACCACTGTCGGTGGCATCCCGATCAAAGAACTGATTCCTGCCGATCGCATTAAGGCTATCTCCAAACGTACCGCTGTAGGTGGTGGTGAGATTGTCAAACTGCTCAAGACCGGTTCAGCTTACTATGCTCCGGCCGCAGCCAGTGTCAGCATGTGTCGCTCGATTCTTTGTGATGAAAAGCGCATTTTGCCGGCCTCCGCTTTCCTGACCGGTCAGTACGGTATCAAGGATATCTACATCGGTGTACCGGTGGTGTTGGGTGCCAAGGGCGTCGAGCGCATTCTCGAACTGAATCTCACCAAGAGTGAAAAGGGTGCTTTGCAGAAATCTGCCAAGACCTACAAGAAACATCTCAAAGACCTTGGCTACTAAAGGATCAGACATGGCAAAATACAAACATATCGAAGTTCCCGAAAACGGCCAGCCGATCAAGGTTGTAAAAAAGAAACTCAAGATTCCGAACAAACCGATCATTCCGGTCATCGAAGGTGATGGTATCGGTCGCGACATCATGAAGGCGACTCGTCGTGTTGTCGATGCCGCTGTCGAGAAGGCCTATAAGGGTAAGAAAAAGATAGCCTGGATGGATGTTTACGCCGGCGAAGCCGCCTTTGATAAATACAAAGAATGGCTACCGCAGGAAACCGTGGACGCCATCAAGAAGTATGTCGTGGCTCTCAAGGGTCCGTTGACCACGCCGGTCGGCGGTGGATTCCGGTCGCTTAACGTTTCGCTGCGTCAGATTCTCAATCTGTACGCCTGCGTCCGTCCGGTCAGCTACTTCAAAGGCGTTGGCTCCCCTGTCACGCATCCGGAAAAGATGGATGTCGTTATCTTCCGTGAGAACACCGAGGATGTTTACTCCGGTATCGAGTGGAAGAAGGGTACCAAGGATGTAAAGAAGGTCATCAACTGGCTCAACAAGACCATGAAGACCAACATCCGCCCGGACAGTGGAATCGGAGTCAAGCCGATTTCTGTCACTGGCACCAAGCGTTTGGTTCGCAAAGCGATCCAGCATGCTGTCGATAACAAACTGCCGACCGTGACGCTGGTTCACAAAGGCAATATCATGAAGTACACCGAGGGCGCTTTCCGTGACTGGGGTTACAAGCTGGCGACGACCGAGTTCCGGAACAAAGTCGTGACTGAGGATGAACTCTGGGATAAGTACAAAGGCAAAATGCCCAAGGGCAAGATTCTCATAAAGGATCGTATTGCCGATTCCATCTTCCAGCAAATTCTGACTCGTACCGACGAGTACGATGTTCTGGCCACACCGAACCTCAATGGTGACTATATCTCCGATGCCTGCGCGGCGCAGATCGGTGGTTTGGGTATGGCTCCCGGTGCTAATATTGGTGATTACATCGGTCTCTTTGAAGCCACCCACGGCACAGCTCCGAAGTATGCCGACAAGGATGTTATCAATCCGTGTTCGGTTATTCTTTCGGCCTGCATGATGCTGGATTACCTTGGCTGGGACAAAGCGGCCACGATGATCCGTAATGGAATTCAGAAGACGATCGACAAGAAGACAGTTACTTATGATCTGCATCGCCAGATGAAGGGCGCCAAGAAAGTCGGCACCACCGCTTTTGGTTCAGCGATCATCAAGAACATGCGCTAAGGATCATCCTGTCATTCCAACGCGACGATGTCGCTGCGGGACACAGGAATCCAGATATGATGAAGGGAGACTCACATGAGTCTCCCTTTTTCTTATTGAGGATTACGCGAAACTTGTCATCGCTGTAGATGTCAAGTAATTCGGGTGGCATGCTCAAACCTGTTTGGCAGGCATCGCCAGTTATTCTGAAGTCATGTAGGGCAGGAGCCCTTAGCGCTCCTGCCAGAAACCAAGCAATGCCTGGCGGAA